>JBFJTV010000138.1:0-7158 GCA_041625075.1 Candidatus Polarisedimenticolaceae bacterium
GCCGTGGGACGAGTACGACCGGGTGGAGCTTCCCGTCGCCGACGTCTACTGGGGGAACATCCCGGAGCCCGGTCTCCACCGGTTTCGCCAGCCATCCGACCGGGCACGGGTGGTGATCGCGCGAAGAAAAGCGGGCGTGCCGTGACGAGATCAGGAGATCTTGCGAAGTCCCGAACGAGAGCCGTCGAGACCGCGGATGCACTCCACCAGATGCCAGCGATCGTTCGCGGCGATATCGATGATCCGGACCGTCGTCTCGAACTGGCCGTCCTGTCGCGGCTGGTCGTGAATCACCTGGCCCGAAAAGGCGATTTCCCGGCTCGAATCGGGAAGGACGATGCGGGTGTCGACGAGAGCTCCCGCCGGAACCGAGCGGTCCGTCCGAAAGAGCATTCCGCCCTCGCTCACACTGAGCGTGGTGAGCGGGCGGTATTCGCTCCCCGAGCTCGCGAACCGTCCCTTGAGCGACGCCGGAATGCGGCGGTAGGTGCGAAGGCTCTGCCCGTAGAGCCGAACCTGGTTTTTCCCTTCGCTCTTGGCGAGGTACATCGCGCTGTCGGCGTGCTGTAAAAGCTCTTCGGGACCGTGCGCATCGGCCGGGTAGGTCGCGACCCCCACGCTAACGGTCAGACGATCCTCCTCGTCATCGGGAAAGAAAGGGTGGCCCTCGATCGTATCCCGCGCTCGCTCGGCAACTCGATGCGCAGCGATCTTCGGAGTCGACGGCAGGATCAGAGCGAACTCTTCGCCGCCGAATCGGGCCGCAACGTCGACCCGCCGGAGGGACTCCCGCAACAGGTCCGCGACTCCCGCGAGGGCCTGGTTGCCCGCCTCGTGGCCGTGGCGGTCGTTGTAGCTCTTGAAGTCGTCGACGTCCAGCATCACGAGAGAAACCGGGCTCCCGTACTGGTCGCATCTCAGAATCTCTTGCAGGAGATACTGCGAGAAGAACCGATAGTTACGGAGCCCCGTGAGCCCGTCGACATAAGCCGAGGCACAGGTCTCCTCGAACACGCTCATCTCGATGATCTTGGGGTTCCGCAGGTAGTTGAGCTCGACGAAGTAGCTCGCGACCGCGACGCGGAGGTCGACCGCATGCCCCAGCCGCCGCTCCATGGATTGCTGGTGCTCGACGAGCTTCCGCCAGTGACGCTTGGCGTCCGCCGGTTCCAGCCTCAGGTGACACAGAAGGTGGATCAGCTCGGTATAGACCAGATCCTGATAGAGCCCCTCGAGCTTTGAGAGCTCCGCGGCGAGCCGGCCGTTCTGTCTCTCGATCTCGTCGAACAGGCCGTACAGGGTCGTCGCGAGCTCCGGGTGCTCGCAGGCCCCGGTCGCGACCTGCAGGCACGGCTCGCGCGGCGGTTTGTTTTCCATCATGGTTCGAGCGGAATCCCCATGTTCCACGAACCCGGCGGGGCTACCGTCCTGGGTGGCCTCTCTTCCGGCGGGAACATAGGCGCCACGCTGGGCACTGGCAATGTCCCGGAGGGCACGATCCTCTTACAGGCAGACCGGCTTCAAGAATTCCCCGATGTCGGCGGTCGTCGCGTTACGCATACTCCTAAATACGAAATCGGATATAGATAAATTGAAATTTCAAGGTACTTTCTTGAGCTGATGAGGATGCTTCGTTCCAAGAGGAGAGTCGTCATGCTCGCGACCGCCCCACAGCAGCCAACGCGGAGATGGATCGTAAGCGCGGTGATCCCGTGGCTCGTCCTTCTGGGGGTGTGGCTCGTCGCAACGCCGGTCTTCGGCGGAGGCTTCCGCGATGGGCTGTTCGCCGTTTCGGACCGCACCGACGTCCGCAGGAAGATCAGCGCCGTGGTGCAGGCCCGCGCGGCGGCCCAGCCGGCGGCGACGATCGACCTGATCGTCACCTACCACGTGCAGCCCGGTCTGATCCAGCGATCGCGGATCGAGGCCCTGGGGGGTGACGCGCACGCCCACCTGGGACTGATTCGCGCCGAGGCGGTCCGGTTGCGGGCAGGCGCCGTCGAGGAGCTGGCTAGCGACCCGATGGTTCGGTTCGTCACCCTCGACGCCCCGGTCGGCCCCAGCCTGGATGTGACCACCAACTCGGTCACCGGCAGTGAGACGGGGGTCGCCGTGGTGCCCGAAGGGAACTTCGAGCTGACCGGTCAGGGCGTCACCGTCGCGGTGATCGACTCCGGTTTTCAGCCGCACCCCGACCTCAATGCCGCGGTCATCGAGACCGTTTCGATGATCTCTGCAGGGTCGCAGGACGGTTTCGGACACGGGAATCACATCATCGGGATCATCGCCGGCAGCGGCGCGGGGTCCGGGGGTGTGCTCCACGGCGTGGCCCCCGGGGCCAGCATCGTCTCTGTCCGAGTGCTCGACGACACCGGTATGGGATACGTCTCCGACGTCATCGAAGGTCTCGAGTGGGTGGTGAACGAGAAGGACGCCTACGGAATCCGGGTCGTCAATCTCTCGCTTGGACACCCGGTCTATCAGTTCGCGGGGCAAGACCCGCTGGTCCAGGCGGTCGAGCAGGTTTGGGATGCCGGGATCGTCGTCGTGTGCTCCGCGGGAAACCGGGGCAACGATGGGATGTTCACGATCAACAGTCCGGCAAACTCACGAAAGGTCATCACGGTCGGCTCGATCACCGACCGCAAGACCGTGGACCCGTCTGACGATACCGTCTCGAGCTATTCCTCCCGAGGTCCCACACCGGGCGACGTCACCGTCAAGCCCGACATCCTCGCCCCAGGCAACGCCATCGTCTCCGCCTGGGCTTGGAACTCCTGGCTCGTTGACAACTACCCGTCGCGCGTGGTCACCGCTCCCGGCGCGACGACCAGCCAGTACTTCCGCATGTCGGGTACGAGCATGTCCGCCGCGGTCGTCAGCGGGGCGGTGGCACTGATGCTCGAGGAGGACCCGACGTTGAATCCGGCGACCGTCAAGGCGCGCCTCATGGCATCGGCCCGTAAGGGGATCGCTTCGAACCCCCTTGTCGGAGGTTCCGGAGTACTCGACGTCGCTGCCGCACTCGAGGAGACCGGTATGACCAACACCTCGCCCTCGCCGAACCTCTTTACGATCGGAGAGAACGAGGAAGATGGAGAGATCGGTTGCGAGAGTGTCGGGCAGCTCTGGGGCAACATGGTCCTGTGGGGAGATGCGACCCTGTGGGGCAACATGGTGTTGTGGAGCGACATGGTGCTGTGGAGCGACATGGTGCTGTGGGGCGACATGGTGTTGTGGAGCGACATGGTGCCCGAGGCCGAGGGCAACATGATTGCGGAAGAAGACTGATCCGCTGGGGATGTGCTGAGATGAAATCCACAAAGATTCTCGTTGCATTCGTTCTTGCCGTCGATGCGGCGGCCGTCGTCGCCTTGATGATCCTCCCCGCGAGCGAGCTTGCCGAATCGCCGTGGGCCGGGGGTCTGCTGGTCGCTCTAGGGTTCCTTGCCGGGTTGAGCCGCGTCCGCATCCCGATTCTCAAGACGCAGGTCACGGCGGTCGATCCCTTTGTCTTCAGTGCCCTCGTGGCGGTAGGCCCTCAGTCCGCCTGTCTTGTCGCCGTCACCGCCGTCATCGGCACGGCGGTCGCTCCCGGTAAGGGTCCGCGACCGGTCCAGCTCGCGTTCAACCTCGGGACGGCGTGTCTGTCCACCGCGCTGTGCGGATGGGTCTTCGCGGCCGGCGGCGGCGGTGCCGGTGGGCCGCTGCCGACCCTGCTCGTACCCCTGGTCCTTGCGGTGGCGGCGTTCTTCGTCGTCAACACCGCGCTGGTCAACGTCGTCGTCTCGATCGACCGTGTCGGGAAGTTCTTCTCGCTGCGCGTCTGGCGCGAGTCCTTTGTGTGGGTGCTCCCGGCTTCCGCCGCGGGGTTCATGCTGACCGTCGCGCTGCTCACCGTAGTCTACGAGGGGTTCGGCTGGACGCTGGCCCTGGCGCTGACCGCGTGGTGGCTGCTGCTCGCTTACTTCCGCGCCCACGCCCCGGTCGTCGCCTCCACGCGGAGCTGAGACTCGTTTCGGCCCCCATCCAGCTCGGGTCGTCGGCGCTACGCACCGGGAGACAACAGACCGGGCACCGGCGGGGTTCGACGGGAAACGACGACTACCCGGAGATCACGCCGCGGCGCGACAGCCACAGCCGGCACAGGCGCCGGGTCACCTCCGCGAGGTAGAGCCGGGGGAGGCTGTACTCACGCGAGTCGTTGACGATCGGACCGAGACACCAGATCACGAAATCGAGAAAGACGTTCGCGACCGAGTAGTACGCATAGATGTTGAGCTCTTCGAAGTCCGAACGCATGAGACCCTCGTTCGCACTCCATGTACGACGAGGGGATCGGCGGCGCCAGACCATTCGGCAGAAGCGCGATCGTCGGGGTTTTCGGGTCTCGGGGCCGGCCCCCACTTCGGCCGGGATTCCCTCGCGTCGAGTTTTTGGCTAGGATAGCCGTCAGGCAAAGGAGTGCAGGTGTCCAGCGTCAGGGATAAGAAGATCGGATAGAGCGATGGACTTTCCGAAGCCCTTTTATCGCTGGCGCCCCCACCCCTGGCACGGGCTGGAGGCAGGCAAGGAGACCCCGCGTCTCGTCCATGCCTACATCGAGATCACGCCGTTCGACTCGGTCAAGTACGAGATCGACAAGGAGACCGGCTACATGCTCGTGGACCGTCCCCAGCGGACGTCGTCGCAGCCACCGACGCTCTACGGTTTCGTCCCGAGAACCTACTGTGGCCGACGGGTCGGGGAGCTCTCCTCAAAGGCCAAGCGCGGGGACGGAGACCCGCTCGACATCTGCGTGGTCAGCGAGCGACCGATCAACCGCTCCGAGGTCGTGCTCAACACCAGGGTCGTGGGGGGGCTGCACATGATCGATCGCGACGAGGCCGACGACAAGATCGTCGCCGTTCTCGAGAACGACAACTTCTGGGGTGACGCGAGCAACATCGACGCGCTCCCCGCGGTTCTGATCGAGCGCCTCGGGCACTACTTCTCGACCTACAAGCTCGTGCCGGGGATGGAGTCCGAAACCTACGTCGACGAGGTCTACGACGCCGATCACGCCTACCGCGTGGTCGAGGCGGCGCTGGCGGACTACGCCGATCAATTCGGCGGCGAATAAAGAGCTACTGACACGCTCCTGTGGATTGCGGGAAGCACGCGCCGCCGCCCTGCGGTCGCTCCGTGAGCACGTCAAGGATGCGACGCTGGCCGAAGCTCCCCTCGCGGAACCCGTTGGTCGGCACGACCAGGTAGTACAGATCGCCGGGATCCGGCGTCAGCGTCTGCATCAGCGCGCCCGCCGTGCCGCACATCAGCGAGTCGTGATTCGAGAAGTCGCCGCCGACCGTCCCGGCATAGATCTCGTAGTCGATGTCGTTCCCCGCGCACGACGCATCCCAGCTGAGGGTGAGATCGGCGCCCGCCTTGGCGATCATGAGTTGGCCGACCTCGCCCGCCAGGCCCTCGGCCGCCGCGACGAACAGGGTGAAGTCGTCGTCGTCGACGTCGCCGTCCATGTCGACGTCGTGCACCGAGCAGGCGTCGTCGGGTCCGTAGAAGCTCCCCGGACCGGTGAAGCACGCGTTGAAGTCGTTGAAATCGGCGACGTCGACGTCGTTGTCGCCGTCGCCGTCGAACTCCGCCCGTCCCAACGAGTCGAGGAAGGCGATCAACGAGTCCTTCTCGCCCTGGGTCAGCCCGTTGTAAGCCACCGCCGCCGACTCGGCCTCGCTACCGAGCGCGTCGTGCTCGGCGATCGCGCCGTTGATCCGGTCGGCAAAGGTCCCGCCGGCAACGCGACCGTCGTGCCACAGCGGGTCGCGGGCCCGCACACCCCACAGCGGCGCGGTGCGAAGCTCGAACGGTGTCGCATCGCCCTGTCCGATGAAGTCGGCGGACTGTCCCATGTCGTGCAGCAGGAAGTCCGAGTACGGCTTGAGGATCTGGTCGCGGAGCGCGGTCTCGAGCGTGACGTCGTCCGGTGTCGTGAACGTGGAGACGTGGCACGAGGCACACCCGATGTTGTTGAACACTGTCTCACCGCTCATTCCCGACCGCGGCGTCTGCGGCGGGGGCGCGAGGAACCGCTGGAAGTCGGTGACACGATCGATGAAATCAAAGCCCTCGCCGTCGGGCCCGTCCTCGATGTCGGGGACCGTGTCGCAGATGGACAGCAGACCCATGTCGCCGTTGGGGGCGTTCTCGGTCGGCACGAGACGGTTGGTGATTCCCATCTCGTTGAGGGCGGCGTCGCCGGAGAACGACAGGACCGTCGCGACCTGCGACTTCCAGCCGAACCGGCCCACACGCGGGATCCCCGGAGCCTCGAGCGCCTCCACCATATGGGCCCGGCCGCTGACACCCGGCGGCGGGCTGGTCTCGTTGGCCATGAGGTCCGCATCGGTGACCGCCTCGACCAGACCGAACCCGAGCGTCGAGTTCGTCAGCCGCTGCGCGACGACGTTTGCCTGCGCCGGGATGGTCTCCTCACATTGCGGATCGATCGCCTCGGCCTGCAGCAAGGATCCGCCGACGCTCTCGAGCGGATCGAAGCCGCCACCCTTGTCGTCGTTGAACCCGAAGCGGGTCACGAGGATCGTTCCGGATCCACCCACGGGTGTGTTGTGACAGGTGCCGCACGAATTCTGGTTAAAGGTCGGCCCAAGGCCGTCAACGTCCGTGAAGACCTGGTTGAACGAATTCCGGCCCTCGAGGAACCGATCGGTCTCGGCTCCGGTCAAGCCCAGGATGGGCTCGCCCATCCGAGGCTGCAGCGAGACGTTCCCGATGCAGATGTCCTGGTCGTCGTCGCACGGCCGTCCGGGGCACGCCTCCGCGGAGCTCGTGCACAACCCCGCCACGCAGGCCTCGGCTCCGTTGCAGAACAGACCGTCGTCGCAATCGGGGTCGCCCAGGCAATCGACGCACGCATCGAGCCCGTCGTCGCACAGCCCGCCGCCGCACGGGTCGGACCCGGCGACGCAGACATTGGACACGCACGTCTCGACGCCGTTGCAGAAGCTCCCGTCATCACAATGAAGGTCGGTCACACACTCGACGCAGGCGTCGATACCTTCGTCACACTCCTGGGTGGGACAGGGGTCGGGGCCGCGGACACACAGCCCGCCGACGCAATCCTCGACACCGTTGCAGAAC
>JBFJTV010000139.1:0-7119 GCA_041625075.1 Candidatus Polarisedimenticolaceae bacterium
ACGGCGGGGCGTTCGATGCGACCGTCGTGACCGGCGCGAACGGGTTGTTCTTTTTCAACCCCGGAAACGGCGACTATCTTTTGTCGCCCGGCGAGCCCGCGGAATGGCGCATGTCGATGGCGCGCTACGACGGCTTCCTCGAATCCACACCCGGGTACGAATTTCCGGTCGGTCAACCGCGGTTCGCGAAGATCGCCCACGGCATCTCCGCGCTCCAGACGGGGAGCTACGACTTCGCTGCGCTCGGCGACAGCATCGCGTACAACTTCAACCTCTGCGGCAGCGCGGGCGGCGGCTTTGTCTACAGCAACGAGGTGCGCGACCGTCTGGACGCGGCCGCACCCGCCGCCACGACCGTCGTGCTGTTCGAGCAGGCGATCAAGGGCGAGCACACCGACCACCTTCTCATCGACGAGGGCACGGACGACAACAACGTGTTCTGGGTCTTCGACAACCTCCCCGATCTCGTCACGATCTCGATGGTCGGCAACGATCTGCTCGACGCCGAGCCCGGCGGCAGCAACCCGTCCCAGGCGGAGATCAACCGCGTCGCCGCCGAGCTGATCGACTCGCGTCAGAACCTCCAGGAGGCGATCTCCTCGATGTTGACGCGCCTTCCGAGCCTCGACGTCGCGCTCAACAGTCTTTACGACAACCTCGCGTGGCGCTGTGGTCCCGGGGACGTCACCGACCTCCACCGTGAGTGGATCCCGATCCTCGATCAGATTCTGCGCGACGTGGCATGGGGGCAGATCCGCCGCGCGTCGATCAACGAGGTTGCGGCCGAGTTCGCCCGCCTCGATCAGAATGTCGTTTGTCTGGGCTTTGAGGGGCTGATCTGCCGCGATCTCTTCCAGCTCGATCAGATTCACCCGACGAACCCCGGCTACCAGGTCATCCGCGAGAAGGTCTGGGAGGGGATCGGCGGGGTGCACCTCGGCAACGTCGCGGGCGGAAACCCACGCACGCTCATCACGGGCGTCGATTACGGTCTGCTGCGCCGTGTGCGACGCCTCCTGCCGACGCAGTGGGAGACGCGAAACGGAGCGGCCGCCGTCAACCCCGAGGCCGCTCTCGACGATGAGGACAGCGGTGCGGCGGCTTCGATCACGCTCGGCGTTGTCGACGAGGAGTTCCGGCTCTCGGGGTTCCCCGACTGGTTCGACGAGATCCAGATCGTCAAGGTCATCGCGGGGGTGAGCTACCGCACCACCGGCGTCGTGACCGACGATCACTACCGCATGGAGGCCTCGATCACCGACGAGTTCCGGCCACCGCCGGGACATGCCTACATCCCGACCGACTGGAACTTCTTCACGCCGATTGTCGGCGGAGGCGGGCCGAACGCTCCCGTCGAGAATCCCGACTACGCGGGCGTGCAGGTCCTGGCGCTACCCAACGTCGCCGATTATCGCGACGTCTCGGCATCGCTGACCAAGAACCCGGTGCTGCCGCTCGGCGCGGGCGAGTACGTCTGGCCGGCGGTCACCCACGAAGATCTCGAGACGACGACCATCCGTGTCGCCGCGGCATCGATGAACGCCACACCGCCGAACGACAGCTACCAGGTCGCGCTCGACTACGCCTGGCTCGATCTCTACGGTTGGGAGAGACCGCGACCCGTCGAGGCCGGCAACCTTCTCGCCGAGCGCCTTGGCAACGGGGATGTCGAAGTGTCCTTCGACATCGTGACCGGTGCAGGGCGCTACAACCTGTACCTCGGCAGGGTCGCGACGCTGTCGTCGGGCGGTGGCGGCACGTACGATCACGGCGATGCGGCACCCGCCGGTCCGCTCTGCGACGCCCCCACCCAGGCCGCGGGGGCAGGACGTCTGAAGATCGTCATCCCCGCCGCGCAGGCTCCTGCCGACGACAGCTACGTCCTCGTCACCGCGCACGTCGACGACGTCGAGTCGCCATCCGGTAAGGACTCCACAATGGTGGAGATCGATCGCTCGCAATCAATCTGCCGCTAGCTCACCTCATCATGCCGGGCCACTGGGTGAACGCGACGTCTGCAAAGACGATGTCGCGGTCGAAATCCGTGGTCGGCCCGCTTCGACTGGCCGACGGGCGTCGTTCCCCGTACCTTGACGGGCCTGGAAGAGGGGCCCCGATGAGACTTCGTTCACTTCTGATGTCGATCCCGTTCCTGTGCCTCGCCGCCGTGCCGCCGGCGACCGCAGACGTCGTCAACCTGGGCGCCGTCAAGGACAACACGCTGTTCTCGCACGACTCCGATGCCAGCAGCGGATCCGGGTTCAGCTTGTTCTGCGGGGGAACCGGGACGGCGGGGCTCCGAAGGGCCGTCCTCGCGTTCGACGTCGCGGGGTCGATTCCGTTCGGCTCCGCGATCAACAGCGTCACGCTTACGGTCTATGTCGAACGCTCCGGACCCGTCGCGTCGTTTGCCGACGTCTACTCGCTCCACCGCCTGAACTCGGACTGGGGCGAGGCGGGATCGAACTCTCCCGGCGGGATGGGCGCTCCCGCCCAAGAGGGAGACGCCACGTGGGCGAACACCTTCTGGCCGGACCAGTTCTGGAACACGACGGGCGGGGACTACAACGCGACCGCCAGCGCCACGACCGCTGCCGCTCCGAACGGGTTCTTCAGCTGGTCCTCCGCACAGATGGCCACCGACGTGGCGTCGTGGGTGAACGTCCCCGGCGGGAACTTCGGCTGGATCATGATCGGAAACGAATCGACACCACGGACCGCGAGGCTGCTCAGCTCGCGTATCGGGCTGAATCCGCCGTTGCTGACGGTCGATTTCACGGCGCCGTCGGGCGCCGGCGCGGTTCCGAACGGCGACGACGTTCCTGGCACGCCTCTTCTCGCCGGAAAGAGCGGGACGCCGGGTGCCTACGATCTCGACCTAAGCTGGAGCGTCTCGTGTCGCAACGCCCCGGACTATTCGGTGTACGTCGGGACCATCGGCGACTGGTACAGCCACCGCTGGCTGCTGTGCTCCACGGGGGGCGCGACCACCGCATCGTTTTCCATTGCCGCCGGCGACGACTACTACCTGATCGTCCCCGTCAGCGCCGAGGATGACGAGGGCTCTTACGGCACCGACGGCACGGACCCGCGACCGCGCGGCATCCCGTTCTGCCCTCGGTCGCAGATCCCCGGAGACCCCGTCTGCCCCTGACCCGAATCGAGGCTGGAACCCCGACCGGCGGTCGCGCGTCATACTGCTGTGATGATGAGTCTGGGAGGTTGTATGTCCCGTTATCTCACGGCCGTCGTGGTGATCGTGCTGTCGCTCACGGCCGTACCGACCCACGGCGTCGGGGCTCCGTTCGACGTCGAGGCCGCCACGGAAGCTTATCTCTCCACGCTTACCCCGGAGGAGCGGGAAGCGTCGGACCGGTACTTCGAGGGTGGCTACTGGCTCCAGTTGTGGAGCGTTCTCCTCACGGTCGGGGTGGCCTGGTTGCTGCTTCGGTCGAGGCTGTCCGCCCGCATTCGTGATCTCGTCGAGCGCCTTACCCGTTTCAAGTCTCTGCAAACCGCGTTCTACGTCGCGGTGTACGGAGCTCTCGTATTCGCCCTGTTCTTTCCGTTCGCGCTGTATCGTGATTTCTTCAGAGAGCGCCAGTACGGCCTGGCCACGCAGTCGTTTATGCCCTGGCTGGGCGAACAGGTGATGGGGCTGCTCGTCACGACGGTTCTTCTGGCCGTGCTTGCAGTCCCGGTCTACGGTGTCATCCGGCGCTCGAAGCGGCACTGGTGGGTCTGGGCGTCGATCGTCACGGCTCTCTTCCTCGCCTTCGCGACCATGCTGGCCCCGGTCTTCATCTCTCCGATGTTCAACGAGTACACGACCCTGGAAGAGGGACCGGTCAAGGACGCGGTGGTGTCTTTGGCACACGCCAACGGCGTCCCCGCCGAACAGGTCTACCAGTACGACGCGTCTCGCCAGACGACGAGGGTCAGCGCGAACGTCAGCGGGTTCATGGGCACTCTCCGGATCAGCCTGAGTGACAACCTTCTCGAGCGTGGCACCCTGGAGGACATCAAGGCCGTCGTTGCCCATGAGATCGGTCACTACGTTCTGAATCACGCCTACGAGGGGTTGATCTACCTCTCGCTGGTGATGACGCTCGGCTTCGCCGTCGTCAAGTGGGCGTCGACGAGGCTGATCTCGGCGCGTGGCGATCGCTGGGGTGTTCGAAGCGTCGGGGATCTCGCCGGTTTGCCCGCGCTGGTCGGGTTGTTTTCCGTCTATCTGTTCCTCATGACGCCGGTCGTCAACACCATCATCCGTTCAAACGAGATCGAGGCGGATCTGTTCGGAATCAACGCGTCGAGCGAGCCGGACGGCCGGGCCCGGACCGCGATGATGCACGCCGAGGATCGCAAGGTCGACCCGGGCCCCATCGAGGAGTGGCTGTTCTTCGATCACCCCTCGGGGCGACACCGCGTGCGGATGGCGATGCGTTGGAAGGCCGAACATCTCGAACCGGAAGAGTAGGCCCCCCCGGCAATCGGTTACAATTCAGGGCAGGGGAATCTGCAGGAGAGAGCTCGATGCGGCAAATCGCAATCGCGGCGGCGCTCGGTCTTGTCGTCTCGGTCATCCCGGTGATGGCCGCGACGGCCGAGCAGATCGCGACTTACGAGGTCGAGGGCGTCAGTCTGAGCAAGTCGATCAAAGAGATCCAGGTGACCCTGAAGGAAGCCGGATACATCGAGACGCCTCCCGACACCCTTCAGGCGGGTGCCTACACCCTGAAGTGGACATTCGAGAAGTCGCTCGACGACGGGGGAACGGCATCCTTCGTGATCACCACGGGTGAGGGGCAGGTCACCTCGATCCGGCACGACATCACCCACCGGAGCGTGAAGTACGACGTCAGGGCGGAATATCAGAGCATGACCGAGCTCGCCGGCGAAGATGCGGGCCGATGCAAGATCAAGAGGGGCGAGACGGCCGCGTGCAGCTGCTCGGCCAAAGAGGGCGACGACAAATACTCGTTCTCCTTTCGCGTCCAACCGCACGCCAAGATCCTGAAGCTCCACCGGAAGTAGAGTGTCTGAATGAACCGCGTCGTGCTGCTGGTGTTCGCGCTCGTCTGGACAGCCGGCCAGACCTCGCGCGGGGGGACCGGCGAGGCCGACGCTTTTCCCACGATCGTCCTGTCCGAGGACGACCGCGCGGCGCTGGCCTCACTCGGGGAGGGCGTCATCGGCGGGGCCTTGCCCGCGATCCCCTTCGACCCGCACGCGTTCTTTCCGCTGAGGGAGTCCGAGACGGTCTACCGCGTGGTCGAAGGGCGCAACGCGGGATCCGAGAAGACCCTGAGGCTGACGCCCGAGAAGCGCGGGTCGAAGCCCGTTTGGCGGTGGGTCCTCGACAAACGCGAGACGGTCATCCTGGAGTCGCTCGGGGACCAGTCCATCGGGATTCGAAACGAGTTCGACCATCGTCACGACGTGTTCTCGATCTTCGAGCCACCGGAGACCATCCTGGACACCAGGCTCAGGCCGAACGAGCCGCACACCCGAACCATCGACGTCCGCGTTTTCGGCATCGGAGCCCCCGACAAGGTCAAGCATTCCGGCGCCCTCGTGTCGACGGACACCTATCTCGGGATGCACCGCCTGACGACTCCCGCGGGAAGCTTCGACTGCGTGTTGATCCGGACGACGTACGAGGGGAAGGTCGGCCCCGGGAAGATCTCCGATCTCTTCTACCGCTTCTACGCCGAGGGTCGGGGTCTCGTCGCGGCGGTCATCCACGAGACGGTCACGGCCCTCGTGGTTTACAACGAAAAAAAGAAGCTGAGCTTCGTTTTGGTCGACGGGCCACGCCGGCTCAGCTCACCTGACTGATCTCCAGCAGGTGGCCGGCGGGGTCCCGGAAGAAGCACCGAATCTCGCCGTGGTCCCACCGAACCGGTGGCGTCGGGAAGGCAGTGCCACCTGAATGTGGCCTCCCAAATATCGATTCTGTGGACTTTCCGTGGTCCCTTTTTTCGCGAGAAGAAGACTTCCCGTTGAACGAAGAGAAGCCGGCGGCAGTCGTTATCAGTGAGGCGGAAGGACGGTAACCGTTGAGCGAACACCACCACGCCCTGGGCGGACCACAGGTCAAGAATGGGTGCCGTCACCGTTGCGGACAACAGCACAGCGAGAACAACGCGATGAGAGTGGCCAGACCCCGAATATCGACTAAAATCACGCCCGCGGAACTTAAGGAGGAGGGTACATGAGGAAGAGAACGTTTGTGCTTGTGATGGGCTTCGCGCTCGCCGCGGTCCTGGCGACCGGCGGGTTGTTGGCTTCGAACATGGGCTTCAAGATCAACTACACGCTGAACGGCGCAGGCGCGAACGGTTTCGTGGCCGGCGAGAATCACGTCGCGATGCCGTTCAACAAGCAGCTGGGCATGACGGACGCCGCCGGGTTCCTGACGGACGTTCAGAACGCGCCTTGCGGTGCGGCCTCGGTCCAGCGGTTCGACCCCACCCTGGGGTTCCGTCAGACGTACACCGGCGGCAAGATCGCGGGCACGAACTTCGCGCTCGGCACCTGTGAGTCCTACTTCGTGCAGATGAACGCGGGTCAGACGTGCGGCTACATCATCGTGGGCTCGCACGATCCGAACGCGCAGTGCACGTTCAACGGCACGGGTGTCGGCGGTTTCGTGGCCGGTGAGAACAACTACGCGCTGCCGTACCACACCACGGCGAACAACGCGGCGGAGCTGCTGGGCCAGCTTCCGAACGCGGCGTCGGTGCAGCGTTTCGAGGGGACCCTCGGGTTCCGCCAGACCTACACGGGCGGCAAGATCGCGGGCACGAACTTCGCGGTCACGCCGGGTGAGGGCTACTTCGTGCAGATGACCGCGGGTCAGACGGCGACGATCACGCCCGACCATTACTGAGTTGAGTGGAGGAAGAGGAGCCATGAGAAAGACTTTTGCTAGATTGGCAATCGTTGGCGCGGTTCTCGCTCTGGGGCTGATCGTCGTTTCGCCGGTGCAGGCTGAATGCCCGTCGGACCGTTCGTTCGGAACGTACCCCCCGGCCGGTGGCGCCGACTTCTACGTGATCTCATCCGGAGAGAATACGATGGCCTCGATGGAGGGCTTCTTCTGGGTCCTCGGCT
>JBFJTV010000140.1:0-7083 GCA_041625075.1 Candidatus Polarisedimenticolaceae bacterium
ATGCCGGCCCCCTCCGCGTCTGCGATCGCCTGCATGTCGGCGACCTCTTCCTCGACGCGGGCGAGGGCGGCCGGGAAGACCGTTTCCATGAGCTGGATCGCGCGCTCGGGAGTCTTGGCCATGCGGTTTTCGAGTTGCCACTGTGCGTAGTTGTCATAGCCGAGGAGCCGGACGCGTTCGTGCCGGAGCTTCAGGATCTCCGCGATGATCGCGTTGTTGTCGTGCTCGTCGCCGTTGTCACCGCGCGAGTAGTACGTACTCCAGACCTTCTCGCGGAGCTCGCGCTCGTCGGAGAAGGTCAGGAACGGATCCATCGACGACCGCGTGTTGGTGATGGCGTACTTGCCCTCGTGTCCCCGTTCCGCCGCGGCGGCGGCGGCCGCGCGGATGAAGGATTCGGGCAACCCGCTCAGCTGATCCTCGGTGATATAGGTAACGTAGCCCTCTTCGTCCGCCAGCACGTTGTTCCGGAACTGGGTGTGAAGCTCGGCAAGACGCTTCTGGATCTCGGCGTAGCGTTGCTTGGCCTCGCCCTCGAGCGTCGCCCCGTCCCGCGCGAAGCCGTCGTAGATCAGCCACACGAGGCGTTGTTGATCGGGTCGCAACGACTTCATCTCGTCGCTTTCGTAGACCGCCTTGACCCGCGCGAAGAGCTCCGTGTTCTGGGTGATCTTGGTCTGGAATTCGGAAAGCTTTGGGACCATCTCGGTCTCGATCTCGCGAAACTCCGGACTCGACATGTTCGACCGCCAGATCCCGAAGTAAGCAAAGACGCGATCGAGGTCGCGGCCGGTGCGCTCGAGCTCGACGATCGTGTTCTCGAAGGTGGGCGGCTCGGGGTTCTTCGCGATGGCGTCGATCTCGTCGAGGGTCTTCACCATCCCGTGCTCTAGCGCCGGCTTCAGGGCATCGACGCTCATCTTGTCGAAGGCCGGGACTCCCCCGTAGGGTCCGGTCCACTCGGCCAGCAAGACGTTGTTCTTGGTGTCGTAGGCCATATCCGGGGATTTCTCCGTGCAGGCGACCACGAAAGCCGCGGTGAGGATGGCGGCGACCACCGTGAGAGATTGACGCATGGTGTGGGTCCTTTCAGAATTCCGGTGAGATTCTAGCTGGACGACCCAAAAGTCGCATCCTGAGGGGATTCCGCGGCGAAAAACTAGGCGTCCTTGACCAGGACGAGCAGCATCTTGAACGGTTGCGGGGCGGCAACGGCGTGGGGGACCCCGGCGGGCATGACGACCGCCTGGCCCGTGTCCAGCGTCATCTCCGTCGTGTCGATCGTGATCGCGGCGCGGCCGTCCAGGATGTAGACCAGGGCGTCGCCCGACGCGGTGTGGCTGCTCAGACCCTCGCCCACGGCGAAGGCGAACAACGTCACACTCGTACCCTTGTTCTGCGCGAGGGTGCGGCTAACCACCTGTCCATCCCGGTAGGCGACTTGATCCGCCAGCGCGACGACCTCGGAGTGGTTCAAGTTCTTGATCATCTGGTTCTCTCCCGGGCGAGGATTCGCTCCATCTCGTCGAGCCAGTTGACGACAACGGTGATCTGCTCGGGCGTCCCGGAATCATCCACGGGCTCGGGCACGAGGATCGCCTTCCCATCCGGTGAAACCCCGTACGTCGTGGCGAGCATGGCACGCGGGAGATCATCGAGCAGAAGTTTTTGGGTCCCGGGGCGAAACGCGCCGTCGTCCCCGATCTCGACATCCACGGCGTACAGCCTGCGGCCGAGGCGGTAGAACAACCGCCGGCCGTCCGGGGACCACTTGGGGTGGATCCCACCGTCCTTGGAGATCTGCCAGCGCCCCCCCGGACCGGGGAACGGACGAACAAAGACGTCGTACGAGTCCATCTCGTCCGAGGTGTAGGCGATCCACTTGCCGTCGGGGGACATCGCGCCGTGAATCTCGGCGGACGAGCCGGCCGAGAACTCGACGGCCTCGCCGTCGAGATCGTCGAGCGGCTTGGTGTAGATGTCGGAACGGTTCGAGCCATAGACCACCATGATGACTTGACCGCTGGGCGATACGTCCGACGGCTCCACGGTAATCCCCTCGATCACGTGAACCAGCCGCTCCTCTCCGGAGCCGTCCGCCGACTTGATGTAGATCGCGCCCTGTCCGTCGCGAATCGAGCTGAAAACGATTGACTTGCCGTCGGGCGTCCACAATGGCTTCAGGTTGGTGCCTTCGAAGGTGAGCCGCGTCGGTGTTTGCCTTTCGATGTCGTAGGTCCAGATATGAAACGAGCCGTCATCCGCAGCGATCGCGACCGCGATCCGCTTTCCATCGGGTGAAACGGACGAATCCACGTAGCCGCCGATCGCGGAGCCGGCAACCGGTTCGGAGCGGCCGTCGAAGTAACGCCAGGTCAGATTCGCCCGCCGCGTCGTTGACTTTCCGGCAAAGTAGGCCAGCAACCCGTTTTGCGCGACGTCCGCGTAAACGACGCCCGAGTTGCGCGCGCCCATGACCTCCTGAACGACGGGGACCGGACTTCCGGTAACCTCGAGACGATCGACGTCGAACGGGGCCGCGAACAACAATCCCTCGCGTGCCAGGAGAAGGTGACCTGTCGGAAGATATCGCGCGAGGCTCGCTCCCTTGTAGACGGTCTTGCGTTTCCCCGTCGAGAGATCCAGAGCATCGATTTGGGCGTCGTCGTAGAACTCGGGGCTGTCGAGGGTGGCAACCGTGAACAGTACGACGCCGCGTCCGGGGATGAAACTCGGCCAGCGATGGGTGCGCTCTCTGCGGTCCTGGTCGAGCTCGGTCAAGGGCGTGGCCTCACCACCGCCGGCGTTGACCCGGAAGAGCCCACCGTCGAAGTGCTGCGGAAAGACGATGAGATCGTTGTCGCCCCAGGCGGCGCCGCGAGGTGTGCCAGGGCTGTTGCAGATCGTGATGAGCGCGCCGTCGCTGATGGAGACCTTCTTGAGCTTGCCGTCCGCAAAGAACCCGACCCAGCGGCCGTCCGGGGAGAAAAAAGGGTTGTCACCGTTGAGCGTGCCCCGTATCGGCGACGCTTCGGGATGGTCCAGGTTTCTCAGGTAGAGCTCGGTTCCCTCATCGCGCACGGCGGTCAGCACAATGTGGCCTCCGTCGGCCGAGACGGCGAGAGTCGTCTGCTGGTCGTCGTTGAGCTTGACGCCGGGCGGCAGCGGGATCGCCAGATGGAGCGGTTCGGTCGGCACCGGTTCGCTTTCGCCACCGACGAACATCGCTCCGAGCGCGACGAGGACGGCGACTGCCGTCACGACCCAGGGCAAGATGTTTCGGCGCGAGGGCTCCGGTGGCGGTGGCGCCGTATGGAATGGGCCCCGCTCCTCCGCGGGGACCGGCGCGAGGGCCTCCTGTAGCTCGAGTCGCGCCCCGCCCGCGTCGCTCAGCCGCTGGCGCGGGTCCTTGGTCAGACAACGCCTCAGCAACCGGCGGACGCCTGGCGGGGTCTCCTCGGGAAGCGCGGACCAGTCGGGGTGTTCCTTGAGCACCGAGGCGAGCGCATCGGAGATGGTCTCGCCATCGAACGGTCGGTTTCGCGTGAGCATCTCGTAGAGCAGACAGCCAAAGGCCCACAGATCGGCGCGGCGGTCGGCGCTCTTCCCACGGGCCTGCTCGGGGCTCATATACGCCGCGGTTCCGATGATCATCCCCGCAAGCGTTCCCGCCGAGGTCATCGTCGGCGAGTGGGACGGATCGCCCGTGGAGCTTCCCGACGCGGGATCGACCGAGAGCGCCTTGGCGAGACCGAAGTCGAGCACCTTGACCTGACCGCTCGCGTTCAGCTTGATGTTGGCCGGCTTGAGGTCGCGATGGACGACGCCCTGCGCGTGCGCGACCTCGAGCGCCTGCGCGATCTGGGTCGCGATCTCGACGATCCGCTCCAGCGGGATCGGCTCACGTGTGATTCGCTGCGCGAGGTCCTCGCCCTCGACCAGCTCCATCGCGAGAAAGCGATAACCCTCGGCTTCGTGGAACCCGTGGATCGTCGCGATGTGCGGGTGGTTGAGCGATGCCAACAATCGGGCTTCCTGCTCGAAGCGCTGGAGCCGCTCGGCGTCGGTCGCGAAACCCTCCGGAAGCATCTTGATCGCGACGTCGCGCTTGAGGGTGGTGTCGGTGGCGCGCCACACCACGCCCATCCCGCCCTCGCCGATCTTCTCGACGAGCCGGTAGTGCGCGAGCTGTTGTCCCGGCTGTCCCGCCACGTGTCGGCCCCCAAACCCCGATCATACTTCAACCCAGGGCCACGTGCGAATGGGGGTTCAACGCGCAGTATGATTCCCGTCAGGAGAGGAAGAGAGGTGACCATGGATGGGCCCCGGGAGATGGTCGATCTCCTGATCGACACGTGGGAGATGTTCGCCGACAGGCTTCCCAACGGAACGTTCGAGCGCTCGGACGGTGTGGTGGCGGCACTCGGGAACGTCCCGCTCCCGTTTCTCAACCTCTGCCTTCACGACAGCCCCGTTTCCGATCTCGACGACATGCGTCGCCGCGTGAGCGTAGCGATGGATCGAACTTCGAGGTGCCCCCACCCCTGGCTGTTCGGCGTTTGCCTAAACTGGGTTCCTGAGGGATGGGAGAAGGTCGCCGCCGAATTCGGCCTCGTGCCGTCCGTCCCGCTGGCCGGGATGGCGGCCGAAGCGTTGAAGCCGCCTCGGCGACCGCTTCCCGAACTCGAGTACCGTCGGGTCGAGAACGACACCACCGCCCGGCACATCGCCGAGATCAACCAGCACGCGTACGGAATGCCGGACGGGATGATGGAATGTCTCTGCAACCTCCACATCTGGAAGGAGGACACGCACGGCTACGTCGGCTACCTCGACGGCAACCCCGTGACCTGTTCCGCAACGTTTCCGGTGGGCGGCACGATCTACGTCGGTTTCGTTGCGACGATGCCGGGCACGCACCGCAAGGGTCTTGCCGAGGCGGTGATGCGGCATTCGATCGAGCAGGGCGGCAAAGCGATGGGCATCACGCGGACGACGCTGCACGGAACCGATGCGGGGCACAATCTCTACCAGGCGATGGGCTACGAGACGACCGCGCGGTTCAGCCTGCTCGCCAAGCCCCCCGGAGAGGGCTCCTGAGGGCCGTGTCGTCGACCGATTCCACCGAGCAAGTCAAGCGAGTCGCTTCCGAATTCATCGAGGTGACCTCGACATCGTTTCACTCCGAGGGGAGCAACGACTACAAGAACGAGTACCACCTGATCGAGCGCGTCGTGGACCGCGACGGTATCGAATACGAGCCGGTCTGGGGCGACAAGACCACCGAGTTGTGCCCGGGGGTCACGTCCCGCACGAGAGACGGCGGGAACCGCCTCAGAATCGAGCGGGCGGCGTGTCCCGTGCGAATCCTCTTCTGTCACCACCGGGAGTACGTATCGTACGACAACTGGGAGCACAACACGTCGTCGAAGCGACACTACTGGATTCGATACGAGGCCTCGGGCTGACTCGATCTTCGCAGCCGGCCACCCGACGCGAGGACGGCGCCGGTCATGGACAGGCGTCGAGAGTACGCCCGCCCGAGTTCACGCCGCAGTCGTTTCGGGCACGGACGACGTAGTAGTAGTGATCGTTCGGCATTGAGTCGTCATCGACGGTGGTCTGCTCGGAATCGGTCAGCAGGCACGTCGCATTGAGCAACTCCGGATCGTTACCCCGCAGGAGGTCGTAGCGCGGTGTGGAAGCTCCCGGATCCGATGGGGCGGACCAGCTCAACTGCGTCGAGGCGCCGCCGAAAAGGCTCAGATCCTCCACGGCCCCCGGTGCCGACCACAGCTGGCCGTCACCGGGCGCGCAATCGACGCCGTCGTCGACTCCGTCGAGGTCGTCGTCAGGGCCGAACTGCACGATCTCGATCCGGCGGTCGGCCGGGACGTTCTGATAGGTCGATACAGTACCGTCGGTCCACTCGACCCGCAGCTCGTCGATCACCGCGGCGGAGCCCAGACCGAAGTTGACCTCGGCGGGGCTGCCGGCCAGATAGCTGTCTGCGGTGATGACGTCGCGGCGCAACGTCGTGCTACCGACGTTCGCGAAAACGCGAACGCCGATGCCATCGCGGTTTCCACCCGCGGTCTGGACCAGACTGGCGGTCAGCCAGTGCCCCTGCCCGGTGCTGACGTTCTCGAACAGGCTGATCGATGCGTTCATGTTGGTGATCAGCAGATCCTCGTCGCCATCGCGGTCGTAGTCGAATGCGACGAGGGCCCGCGAGTCGGCGGCGAACTCGAGCCCAGCCGCGGTGTCGCGAGTGAACTGCCCCGAGTCGTTGAGCAGAACGACCGATGGGGTCTGGTAGATCTGCGAGGCCGGAAAGGCGAAGACCACGTACTCGTCGAAGCCGTTGACGGCGACGATGTCCAGATCGCCGTCGTTCTCGATGTCGGTGAACTCGATCCCCCACCCCCAGTAGGTGTCCTCGGCGCCGCGGGCGACCGCTTCGTCGACGAACGCCGTCGATCCGAGCGTGTCCTCCTGATTGACGTGCAACGCGTTGTACTGCGTCGTCGCGAAGACGTCGTCGGGGTCGGTGATGTTCGTGGCGTAGACGTCGAGGTCACCGTCGTTGTCGAAGTCCGCGCACGACATCCCCATGTCGTTTCCGGTGTGGTCCGCACCGACACCCACGGTGTCGTTGACGAACCCGGAAGGGGTGTTCCAGTAGAACTCGTCGCTGGTGTGGTCGATCGCCACCCAGATGTCGGGGCGGTGATCTCCGTCGAAGTCGTGGAAAATCGGAGTAAAGCTGTCACGCGACAGTGTCCCCAGACCCACCGCTTCGGTCACGTCCTCGAAGGTGAGCCCTCCGAGGTTCCGGTAGAGGCGGTTGGAGCCCGGGAAGGTCGCGGAGCCCACCCCGGCCTCGAAGCTCCAGTTGGTCACGTAGATGTCGAGAAGACCGTCGCCGTCGTAGTCCGCCAGCGCCGCGCCGCACCGCAGAAATCCCAGGGGCTCGAACCCGGAGCCAGCGGACACATCGGCAAAAGTTCCGTCGCCGTTGTTGCGATAGATCTTGCTGGTGGGGACGAGCGCGGTCATGTTGTTGTCGTTGACGAGCACGAG
>JBFJTV010000141.1:0-7080 GCA_041625075.1 Candidatus Polarisedimenticolaceae bacterium
CCAGGACGACCGGTTCCGCGAGACCTTCGCGAGCGACGAGTTCCGCGGGATGCTCAACGCGATGAGCGCCGCCGACGCTTCCCTCGCCGGCCGGCGCTGGGAGATCGGTCAGGTCGAGGAGCTCCGCAGGGCGCTCGACGACCCCAACTCCGCCCTTTTCGGCACCAGGCGCTTCGAGATCGGTCAGGTCGAGGCGCTCCGCAACGCACTCAACAACCAGGCGTTCCGCCAGGCGCTCGAAAACGACCAGTTCCGTGAGGTCTTCGCCGGCGATGCCTTCCGCGGGATGCTCAACGCGATGAGCGAGCAAGACTCCGTTCTCGCCAGCAGGCGCTGGGAGATCGGTCAGGTCGAAGAGCTTCGCAACGCGCTCGCCGATCCCGAAAGCTCGGGCGTCTTCGGCTCGCGGCGGTGGGAGATCGGACAGGTCGAGGCGCTTCGCAACGCGCTCGGCAACGAGGCGTTCCGCCAGGCGCTCCAGGACGGCCAGTTCCGCCAGACCTTTGCCAGCGACGAGTTCCGCGGGATGCTCAACGCGCTGAGCGCCGCCGACGCTTCCCTCTCCGGCCGGCGCTGGGAGATCGGTCAGGTCGAAGAGCTCCGCAGGGCGCTGGACGATCCCGAAAGCTCGGGCATCTTCGGCTCGCGGCGGTACGAGATCGGTCAGGTCGAGGCGCTTCGCAACGCGCTCAACAACGAGGCGTTCCGCCAGGCGCTCCAGGACGACCGGTTCCGTGAGACCTTCGCGAGCAACGAGTTCCGCGGGATGCTCAACGCGATGACCGACCAGGACTCCGTTCTCGCCGGCAGGCGCTGGGAGATCGGCCAGGTGGCGGAGCTCCGCAGGGCGCTCGACGACCCCGAGAGTTCGGGCATCTTCGGTGCCCGGCGTTGGGAGATCGGACAGGTCGACGCCCTTCGCAACGCGCTCAACAACGCTGCATTCCGAAGCGCGCTGGCCAGCGACGAGTTTCGCGACATGCTGACCAGCAAGGCGTTCCAGACGACGATGGGCGACGCGTCGTTCCGGAGCACTTTGAACAGCGAAGTGTTCCGGGCCGCTCTGTCCAACGCCGGCTTCCGGCAGGCGCTGGCCAGCGACGCCCTCGCTCCACTGATGACCCGGCGTTGGGAGATCGGCCAGGTCGACGCGCTTCGTGACGCGCTCGCCAACAACGCCTTCCGCGCCGCCCTCAAGAGCGACGAGTTCCGGGCCGCGTTGGCCACCGACGACCTTCGGAGCGTGTTGGCCAACGACGCCTTCAAGGCGGCGCTGGCGAACAGCGCGTTCCGCACCGCGCTGGGTGACCCCGTGTTCCGCAGCGTGTTCGGAAGCAGCGAGTTCCAGAACGTTCTCTCGAGTCAGGCATTCCGCACCGCGATGACGAACGAAGCGTTCCGGGCCGCCTTGACCAACCAGGCGTTCCGGTCCGCGTTGACCAGCGCCGCGTTCCGCGACACGGTGTTCAGCGACAACACTTTCGCGCGGTAGACCGATTTAGGGGTAGGCACGGGCGAGGAAGTATTGCAGAATCTTGCAATACTTCCTCGTCTTCTATTGTGAGGGGGCCCCGCTTGATCGGTTCGCGAGCCATCCGTCTTCTGTCCGTTTCTCTCCTTCTTTCTTGTAATCTCCCCGCATTTGCCCAGCTCGACGCCCTCGAGACCGAGGACCAGAGGCTCGTCTACATCGGCGGCATCCAGGGCTACCTGGCCCCGCACGTCGCGCGCTGCTTCGAAAACTCGATGGAATTCCAGAAGGAGCTGTGGGGCTATACACCCTCGGAACCGGTCACCGTCTTCATCGCGGACTTCTCGGACCGCGGCAACGCCGCCGCGATGGCGGTGCCGAGGAACTTCCTGTTCCTCGAGACCGCCCCGTTGAGCTTCGACTACGAGACCGTTTCCTCCAACGAGCGCATGAACTGGCTGATGAACCACGAGCTGGTTCATATCTCCGCCACGGACAGCGCGGCCGGGAGCGACAAATTCTTTCGGAAGTTCTTCGCCGGCAAGGTCAACCCGGTGGAGGAGAACCCGGAGTCGATCCTGTACTTCTACCTGACCGTGCCCCGAGACGCGGCGCCGCGGTGGTATCACGAGGGCATCGCGGTCTTTGTCGAGACCTGGATGGCCGGCGGCCGCGGGCGGGCGCAGGGCGTCTTCGACGAGATGGTGTTCCGATCGATGGTCCTCGACGACAGCCATTTCTACGATGCCCTGGGGCTCGTGTCCGAGGGCACGAAGATCGATTTCCAGGTCGAGGTCAACTCCTATCTGTACGGCACGCGATTCATGTCCTATCTCGCGTACACCTACGGACCGGAGACGCTCATCGACTGGGTGTCACGAACCCAGGGCACCAAGAAGTACTTCGCGTCGCAGTTCAAGCAGGTCTACGGGATGAAGCTCGAGGAAGCGTGGGACAACTGGATCGAGTGGGAGCACGCCTACCAGCAGACCCAGATCGACAAGCTTCGCGAGTACCCGATCACCCCGCACTCCGATCTCTCCGACCAGGGGCTGGGCTCGGTGTCCAAGCCGTACTACGACCGCGACGCCGGGAAGATTTACGCGGCGATGAACTACCCCGGCGTCGTCGCGCATATCGGCGCGATCTCGGTGGACGACGGGTCGGTCGAGAAGATCATCGATATCAAGGGTCCGGTGATCTACCAGGTCACCTCGATGACCCACGATCATGACTCCAAGACGATCTTCTACACCACGGACAACACCGACCATCGCGATCTTCGGGCCGTCGATCCCGAGACCGGGAACTCACGGACGCTCATCAAGGATGCCCGGATCGGGAATCTTGCGTTCAACTCCGTCGACCGCTCGATCTGGGGCGTGCGGCACTTCAACGGCATCACGACGCTGGTCCAGGTTCGAGAACCCTGGATCGAGTGGGACCAGATCCACAGCTGGCCCTACGGTGACGTGATGTACGGGGTGGATGTCTCGCCCGACGGCAAATACCTCGCGGCGTCGATGGGCGAGATCGAGGGCCGGCACTCGTTGCGGGTCTGGGATCTCGCGGCCGTCAAGAGCGGCGACATGACGCCGCTCGTGGAGCTCGACTTCGGCAACACCATCCCATCGGACTTCGTCTTCTCCGAGGACGGGGAATACCTCTACGGCAGCTCGTACTACACCGGGGTGTCGAATCTCATCCGTTACGACTGGCGCGCCGACGAGTGGGAGGTCATGAGCAACACCGAGACCGGGCTGTTTCGCCCCACCCCATTCGAGGACGGCCGCCTGCTTGCTTTCCGCTACTCGGGGGAGGGCTGGATCCCGACCGTGGTCGACCCCGTACCGCTCCAGGATGTCAACGCGATCACATTGCTCGGGCAGCAGATCGCCGAGAAGTACCCCGTCGTCAAGGAGTGGAACGTCGGCTCTCCAAGCGATATCGATCTCGACTCGAAGATCGTGCGGCAGGGGGAGTACCACGGGTTCAAGTGGTTGAAGCTCGAGTCGGTCTACCCGATCGTTCAGGGTTACAAGGACACCTGGGCTGTGGGGGCGCGCGTCAATTTCTCGGATCCGATGCTGCTCAATCGCCTGGACATCACCGCGACCTACTCACCCGACAGCTCCCTGCCATCGGAGGAGCGGCCGCACTTCCAGGCACGATTCAAGCGCTACAACTGGTGGATCGACGTTGCCCACAACCCCGCGAACTTCTACGACCTGTTCGGGCCGACGCTCAGAGGGCGCAAGGGCCAGCGCTACGCGGCCGGTTGGAACAAGACGTTGGTCTACGACAAGCCGCGAAAGATGGATCTTAACCTGGTGGGCGCGTTGTTTGACAATATCGATACGCTGCCGCGGTACCAGAACGTGCCCTCACCGGTAGATCAGCTCTCGTCTTTCTCGGTACGGTTGGCGTTTTCGAACACGCGCGCTTCTCTGGGGGCCGTCGACGCCGAGAAAGGCCACCGCTGGGAGGTTCTCAACGTCAACAAGTACGTTCAGGGCGACGTGATCCCCACGCTCGAGGGCAACTACGACCGCGGCGTGGCCCTTCCCCTCCACCACTCGTCGTTCTGGGTCAGGACATCGGCCGGTTTCGCGGTCGGAGAGATCGACGACGTTTTTGCGAACTTCTTCTTCGGAGGTTTCCAGAACAACTGGGTCGATCACCTCTCGATCCGCAGGTATCGCGATTATCAGACCTTCCCCGGGGTCGAGATCGACCAGATCTTCGGTCGGACGTACGGCAAGATGCTGCTCGAGTGGAACCTTCCGCCGTTGCGGTTCCGCCACGCAGGCAAGCCGAGCTTCTACATCCCCTACATGCGGTCGTCGCTGTTCGTCTCCGGGATCGCCACGAACCAGCAAGAGGACGAAGATTTCTTAAAGAACGAGGTCGCGAACGTCGGCGCCCAGGTCGATTTCAAGTTCACCGTGCTGGCCCGGCTCCCGATGACCTTGTCGTTCGGGTACGCCTACGCTTTCCCGAGTGGGTTCGACAACAGCGACGAGTGGATGGTCTCGCTGAACATCCTGCACTGACAGTGCTTCCGTCGATAACGCTTTTCCGGTACGATGCGCGGAAACCACGTCAAGGAGGTCCCGCATGCGAACCAACCGCAGAAGAGTCCCGCTCTTGTTCGCCGGTGTAGGCCTGGTCCTGGCGGCGCTCGTTGTCTTTACCGCGATATCGGCAGACAGCGGCGAGAAGACCGAGGTGTCCGCCGACGCCCTCTTCGCGATGCCGGTCGAGGGTCCGTTCACGCCGGCCGCGCGTCCGGGGCCGAGATGCTGCGACCCGGATTTGGAGCCCGGCACGGGCGGCAACCCGTTTTGTTTCGAGGGAGCCTCCTGTTGTGCCGATGGTAGATGGCAGTGCAACAACCCCGACGGGACGCCCAGCTGTGCCCTCGGCGAGGTGTGCCCTGCGGGCTGCGCGGGAAGAAACGAATCGTGCGAGGTGGACGAAGACTGTTGCTCCGGGGACTGCAAGCGCAACGGCCGCTGCAGGTAGCACACGTTAACTAGTCGCGCGGAGCGCCTGCGCAAAGACGGATCGTGCCGTCGATCTCCCCCGCGGGGTTGGTATATCCTTCCCGGCGGGATGACCCGGCGTGATCGGTAAGACGCTCAATCACTACCGGATCCTCTCCCGCATCGGAGCGGGGGGGATGGGAGAGGTCTACGAGGCCGAGGACCTCAAGCTGAAGCGAAGGGTCGCGCTCAAGATTCTCCCTCCCGAGTTGGCGGCGGACCACGAGCGCCGCGTCCGTTTCGAGCGCGAGGCGCAGGCCGTCGCGGCCCTCAACCATCCGAACATCGTCACGATTCATTCGGTCGAGCAGACCCCTTCGACAAGCTCAGCGCAAGCGAACGAGTCCGTTCACTTTCTGACGATGGAGCTGATCGAGGGTCGCCCTATCTCCAGTTTGATCGTCTCCGACGGCCTTCCGCTGGACAAGCTCTTTGCAATCGCCATTCCGCTGGCCGACGCGCTCGCGGCAGCGCACCAGCAGGGGATCACGCATCGCGATCTGAAGCCGGGCAACGTCATGGTGACCCGGGACGACCGGGTCAAGGTGCTCGACTTCGGTCTGGCCAAGCTGGCAGGCGGCACCGATGTCGACGAGACACAAACCGCGACCATGACGCGCGAGGGTCAGGTCGTGGGGACCGTCGCCTACATGTCACCCGAGCAAGCCGAGGGCAAGACGGTCGACGCGCGCACCGATGTCTTCGCCATGGGGGTCATGATCCACGAGATGGCGACGGGCCGGCGTCCGTTTGGGGGCCACAGCCCGGCGGCGATCCTGTCGTCGCTCCTTCGCGACGACCCACCGCCGGTGACCGATCTCAAACCAACGCTCCCGAAACAACTGACACGCATCATCCGCTCCTGCCTCGAAAAGGACCCCGACCGTCGCATGCAGACGGCGCTCGACGTCCGCAACCAGCTCGAGGATCTGAAGAACGAGCTTGCGTCCGAAGCGCCACCCTCCGCGGGGCACGCTCCCGCCACGGAACCGCAAACGAAACGGGTGCGGTTCGGTCGTGTGGGCGTGGTGGTGTTGTTCGTCATCGCCATCGTTGCGATCTACTTCATTTACCAGGCGGTCGAAGATCGCATCGGGCGCGCCCGCGAGTCCGCCGCCGCGCTGGGGGCGACGACACGCCAGCTCGCGCAACTCACGACTGGGGCCGGGATCGAGGAGTGGCCGGCGTGGTCCCCCGACGGCTCGCGCATCGCCTACGCGGTCGAGACCGCGGGGTTCATGAAACTGTTCGTCAAAAACCTCGCAAGCGGCGAGGTCGAGCAACTGACCCGCGGACCCAAGGACGACATCCAGCCGGAGTGGTCCCTCGACGGGAGCGCCATCCTGTTCGTGCGATCTTCGCGGGACGATGGAAAGCTGCAGCCTGGCGACGTGCTCTCCGGTGAGTACATGTCCGGAGATATCTGGCGCATCGATGTCGAATCGGGCGAAGAGCTGAGAATCCTGGAGAATGCGTTTCACCCCGCCGTCTCTCCGGCCGGCGACCGCATCGCGTTCGACGCCTCGTGGGCGGGGCCACGACGGATCTGGGTCACCGACAGCCGCGGGCGCAACCCCGAACAGGTCACGACCGACGTGTCGGAGGCCGTCACTCACACGCAGCCGCGATGGTCGTCCGACGGCTCGAAGATCGTCTACCAGTACGCGGAGAGAACCCGGTTCGACATCAAGGTCGTCGACCCGGCCTCGAAGGTCGCCACCTGGGTGACCCACGATGGCTTCAACGATCTCGGGCCGGTGTGGTCGCCGTCGGGACGCTACATCTACTTCTCGTCCTACCGTGGCGGCGGTCTGAACATCTGGCGGATCCCGGTCTCACCGGCGGGAGAGGCAAGCGGTGCGCCACAACAACTCACGACCGGAGCCGGTCAGGACGTGCAGCCGGCACTGACGGCCGACGGCGCCCGCCTGGCGTTCGTCGTGCTGCAGCAGAACGCGGACGTCTGGAAGCTCCCGGTCTCTCCGACGACGGGGGAGCCCACAGGGCCTCCGGTGGCTGTCGTGGCCACGACACGCGAGGACAGCCGTGGGGCGTGGTCTCCGG
>JBFJTV010000142.1:0-7079 GCA_041625075.1 Candidatus Polarisedimenticolaceae bacterium
CCTGCTCGACGTGCTCGAGGCGGTGCCCGGCCGGAAGGCGGTGGTGCTGTTCACGGGCCGGCTGGGAAACGGCTTCGAGTACGACCCTTACTTCCGGGAGCTTGCCGCGCTGTCCGCGACGGCGCGAGTCGCGCTCTACCCGGTGGATACCGCGGGGCTCGAGGTCGAGCCGCTATACCGCCCGGAGCAGGCGGGTGGTCCCAAGAAGCTCGCGCGCATGGCGGTCGAGACCGGGGGGCGGCTGACGTGGAACACCAACGACCTGACCCTGGGCTACACCCGGGCTCAGCGTGACCTGGCCTGCAGCTACGAAATCGCGTTTTACGACGAGCGCCCGCGGCTCGACCGCGAGCGTCGCGTCCGGGTGTGGCTCAAACGCCGCGGCGTGCACGCTTACCACGCAAGCTCCTACGTCTTCCGCTCGCGCGAGAACAAGCGGAAGTCGCTGATCGCGGCGGCCTACATGGCGCCGGACATGTTCGATGCGGGCGCCCTTCAGGCAAGGGTTTATCCGCTGCGTCCGAAGGGCAGAAGGAAGTGGGAGACACTCGTGGCGATCGGCTTCCCCATCATGGCCGAGCACTTCGAGGACGGTCATGCGAGGTGGGACCTCGGAGGAGTCATTCGAAAGGAGACGGGCACCCGGATCAAGTCTTTCAACCGGCGGGTCGAGGTCGAAGCGAGCGCCGACAACGGACCTCAACGCTCGGTGAGCTTTCTCGAGCCCGTGGCGCTTCGCCCGGGTCGGTATCGGATCAGCGTGGTGCTCTCGAGCCGGACCGGCGACGAGCCGCTCGCCCTGACGACGGTCATCGAGCTCCCCGAGATTCCGCTGCGCGAGCCGTTTCTGGTCGGTCCGATCCTCGGTCGTCGCGCGGCGGGTGATGTCGTGATCCTCGGGAGTGGACTCGACGACCCCGCCGGGCCCGAGGGCGACCGGATCCGAACAGAGCAGGCGTTCGAGCCGCTTCTGACGCAGGGCACGGCAAGCGGGGTGCCGGTCGCGGCGCTGACGCAGGTGTGTCTTGTCGATCCCGAGGGCGAGACGCCCGTGCCCGTGATCCACCGCGAGCTGGTCGCTGCCGGCGGCCGGGTCGTCGGGACTCTCCCGCCGGTGGCCGTCGAGCTCGAGCGCACGGGTGGTGCAAGGTGCGGGACGCTCCTCGACTGGGTTCCCACCGGCGAGCTCTCCCCCGGGCAGTATTTTCTCGAGGCTCGAGCCGCGACCGCGTCCAATCTCGGATCGGAAGCCGTCGGCGCCCGGCTCGAGGTCGTGCGGCCCGCGTTGCCCTGAGAGTGGGCTAGACTCCACTCGTGAGCACCCTCCGCGACGTTTACGAGGCCTTGCAGAGACTGAAGACCACTCTCGGCGACCGGGCTCTCGGCGTGAAGCTGGGGCCGTGGGAGATCGTCATCGAGGGTGTCGATGACGGTCTTTCACGGCTGCTCGCTCTTCGATGGGGAGGTTTCGTCACGACGCCCGGGGGCGAACCCGGGGTGCGAGTGCGTCTGCTCGATTTGCCGGCGGGGATCGCCCTCGGTGGCTGGGGGGACGCCGCGACGTACACACTCGAGGCGGAGAGCGATCGTCACGGTTTGGCGGTTCGCTCCCACCACTTCGCGGTGACCGCCGATCGGCGCGAAACAAACACGTGGCTGGCGGGGATCGAGCGAACCGGGCACGAGACCGCCGAAAGGATCGTCGACAACGTCATGCGTTACCTGGTGTGTCGCCTCGCGGTCGAGGAGGGCGGGCTCGCGCTCCACGCCGCTGGGGTATTGCGCGACGACCGCGCCTATGTTCTGGCCGGACCGTCGGGTGCAGGGAAGACGACGGCAATGGCGTTGTCTTCGCCCTGTACGTCACTGGGAGACGATTTCGCGGTCGTTCTTCCGGATGGAGCGTCGTGGAAGACCTTCGCGCTGCCGTTCGACAACAGCGAGAGGGCGCCCTCCGATCCGCCTGCCGGATATTTTCCGGTCGCCGGGGTTTGGCGGTTGTATCATTCCGAGAGCGCGAGGGTGGAGACCCCGCGAGCGGTGGAGGCGGTGGCTTCACTCATGGGTTGCGCGGCGTTCCCGTGGGCGATGCCGGATCTCGCCGATCGTGTCCTCGACAGCGCGGGCCGCTTTGTCGCCGACTCGGTCTTCGGCCACCTGCACTTCAGAAAGGAGCCCGATTTCTGGAAGCTGATCGAGCGCGTGGGTTAACCGTCGCCGTGGCGGGACGTTGACGCGGATTCCACCACGGCGTACATAGGCGGGACGGGAACGTCTCATGGGTGAAAAAAGAATCAAGACCGGGCTCAACGGCGAGGAGCGGCGGTCTTTCATGCGCCACCTCTTGGACGACCTCCGTGCGCTCGAGGAGATGATCGATCGCGGGCTGATCGAGACGGGCAAGCGACGGATCGGCGCCGAGCAGGAAATGTTTCTCGTCGACTCGAGCTGGCGCCCTGCCCCCGCGGCGTTGGATCTCCTGAAACAGATCGACGACCCGCACTTTACGACCGAGCTCGGGTTGTTCAACCTCGAGGTCAACCTCGATCCGCAGGCGTTCGAGGGCTGCTGTCTCTCAGTCATGGAGCAGCAGCTCAACGAACTGCTCGACAAGGCAAGAGGTGCCTCGGCGGGTCACGGTGTCGACGTCGTGTTGACCGGGATTCTTCCGACCCTGCGAAAGTCCGATCTCGGCCTCGAGAACATGACGCCGCTCGACCGCTACAAGGCGCTGAACCGGGCGATGAACGAGCTTCGGGGTGGCGCGTACGAGTTTCGGATCAAGGGGCTCGACGAGCTGTACGTCAAACACGACTCGGTCATGCTCGAGGCATGCAACGCGAGCTTCCAGGTGCACTTCCAGGTCGGCGCCGACGAGTTCGCCAACCTGTACAACATCTCGCAGGCCGTGGCCGCTCCCGTTCTTGCGGCCGCGACCAACTCGCCGCTGCTGTTCGGGATGCAGCTGTGGCGGGAGACCCGCATCGCGCTCTTCCAGCAGGCGGTCGATACACGAAGCTCGAGCCATCACCTGCGTGACCGTAGCCCGCGAGTGACCTTCGGGAGCCGGTGGGTCGAGAACTCGGTGACCGAGCTGTTTCGCGAGGACATCGCGCGATTCAGGGCGCTCGTGGGGGCCGATCTCGACGAGAATCCGCTCGACCTGATCGAGCGAGGCGAGATCCCGAAGCTAAAGGCGCTGTGTCTCCACAACAGCACCGTCTATCGCTGGAATCGTGCGTGCTACGGAATCACGAACGGGAAACCGCATCTTCGAATCGAGAACCGGGTCCTGCCGTCCGGTCCGACCGTCGTCGATCAGATCGCCAATGCAGCCTTCTGGTATGGGCTGATCATCGCGATGTCGGACAGTCACGATGACATCACCGAGCGGATGACCTTCGAGGACACCATCATCAACTTCCATGCCGCGGGCCGGATGGGGCTCCGGTCCGAGCTCACCTGGCTGGACGGTCAGACCTTCCCGACCCGCGAGCTGATCTGCGACCGTCTCCTGCCGCTCGCGCGCGAAGGACTCGTGAGCCGGAAGCTGGAGAAAAAGGACATCGACCGCTACCTCGGTGTTCTGGAGGCCCGTGTCCGAAGCCAGCAGACGGGGTCGCAGTGGCTTGTCGATTCGCTGAAGTCGATGAAGGATGACGGTACCGCTGGCGAGCGCCTCAACGCCGTGGTCGCCGCGACGGTCGAACGCCAGAGAAAGGGTCGGCCCGTCTCGGAGTGGGAACCGGCCACGATCGACGAGGCAGGCGGCTGGAAGCACAACTTCCTCAAGATCGAGCAGTTCATGACCACCAAGCTCTTCACGGTCACCGAGGACGAGCCTCTCGACCTCGTGGCCAGCCTGATGGACTGGGAGCGGATCCGCCACGTCCCCGTCGAGGACCACGAGCACCGGCTCGTCGGGCTGATCTCGTACCGCTCGCTGCTGACCCTGATGGCCAAGGGAATGCTGACGCGCGACGGTCGGCAGCGCGCGGCGTCCGAGGTGATGCACCGCGACCCGATCACCGTCTCGCCCGAGATGGACACGCTCAAGGCGATCGAGATCATGAGGCGCGCGCGGGTGGGATGTCTGCCGGTGGTCAAGGACGGGCGTTTGGTCGGGATCGTCAGCGAGCGGGACTTCATGAACGTCGCCGCGGGCCTGATGGAGCAGAAGCTGAAGGAATAAGCACCTCTGGAGTGAGCGGGTTGCCTAGCCGGTCGCCGATCGGGGGCATTCGAGGTAAGTTACCTGTCTGGATAACTTGTACGGCGCGCGCAACCCCCTTGCGCGAGGCACCGAATGTAAGGAAGGTCGAGAGTCGTGGAGGGGCTGATCGAGGCCTCGCGTGAGGCAAAGCGCATCCTGGGTCGGGTCGTCGGAGACCGGCCCGGTCCCGCGTTGCTCGTCACCGGTGGGATTCACGGAAACGAGTGGGCCGGTGTCGAGGCGCTGCAGCGAGTCCTGGAGCAGCTCCAGCGTCACCGTGGCCGGCTTCGCGGCCAGCTGATCGCGATTGCCGGGAACCTCCAGGCACTGAACCGGCACACGCGCTTCGTCGAGAAAGACCTCAACCGCCAGTGGACCCCCGAGGTCGTCGGCCGGATTCGAGCGGGTGGGCTCGACGGGACCTGTGTCCCCGAGTACCGGGAGCAGGCCGAGTTGCTCGAGACGATCCACCGGTTGTTCGACGAGATCGGCAGGGACGTGTACTTCATCGATCTCCACACGAGCTCGGCGGAAGGGCGTCCCTTTCTGACCGTCGGGGATACGCTTCGCAACAGGGCCTTTGCCCAGGGCTTCCGTCTTCCCATGATCCTGGGGCTCGAGGAGCAGGTCGACGGCAGCCTCCTGGAGTACGTCAACAACCTCGGCTACATCACGCTCGGCGTCGAGGGCGGTCTCCACGGCGCGCGGTCGTCGGTGGATCGACTCGAGGCGGTGTTGTGGCTAGCCCTCGAGGCCGCACGGATGCTCGATCGGACTTCGGCCGAGGAGATCGCTCGCTCGCGGAAGCTGCTCGACGAGGCGACCCGCGGGGTGCCCGCTGTCATCGAGGTTCGTCGCCGCCACGCGATCCACCCCGATGACGACTTCAGAATGCAGCCCGGGTTCACGAACTTCACGCGAGTAGAGGAAGGCGACCTTCTCGCCCACGATCGCCACGGCGAAATCCGGGCCAAAGAGAGCGGGCTCGTCCTGCTACCGCTCTACCAGGGGAAGGGGAACGACGGGTTCTTTCTCGCACGCGAGATCAGCAAGTTCTGGCTCAAGGTGTCGTACGTCCTGCGCCATCTTCGTTTCAGCCCCCTGGCGCGCTTGCTTCCCGGGGTCAGACGGTACCCCGACCGGAAGGGAACCCTGGTCGTCGATAAGCGCATCGCGAGGTTCTACCCGATGGAGGTTCTCCACCTTCTCGGCTACCGCAAGCTCCGCGAACGGGCGAACGTGCTCATCGTGAGTCGCCGGCGCTTCGACCTCGACGATCGCGGCTAATTGGGGAACGTCCCCATCCGGAATCAACGTCAGGGTGTGGATGGCCGGACCGGGCAGGAGCGGCGAGGGCGTGCCCCGGACCCAGTCGTCGTGACCGTCGCCGTAGTGCGGTGAGAACGGGTGGCCGCTCTGGCCCCCGGGCATGTGGAAGATCGCGCGCTCCTCGCGGCCCGGCGAAACCACCATGCGCTCGCTGGCGCCGTCACCGAGCCCCTGCACCCGCGGCATGTACCGGTCGCCGGGAAGCTCGACGGCGGGCATGTCCAGCCATCTCGAGAGGAAGGGAACCTGCTGGCTGATGGGATGTCACACCACGATCGTGTTGCGCTGTCCCCACGTCTTTTCCGCGAGGGCGCCATCGCTCTCGGTGAAGTAATGGATGGTGCGGTCGACGACCTCGATCAAGCGGTCGTCCCAGGAATCGTACGAAGGGTCGAGCAGGTGCAGCGGTCTCTCGGTCACGATTCTCCACAGCGGCCCCTCCCACTGACCGCTGTAGAGAAAGCGGCTGTCCGCCTCCTCGCACGACGCGAGCAGCGAATCGAGTAGCTCCTGGCTGAGAAAGCTGCGGAACGCCCGGGTCATACGAAACCCGACCGAGTCGGTCGACGCCCGCCCGGTCCAGTCGTCCTGCACGAGGCGCCGAAGCTCGGCGCGTTGGGGATCCGCCGCCACGACCTCGGGGGTCAGGATCTCGAGCAGCAGGTCCCGCCATCGCTCCAGAAAGACCGCACGGTCGTCGAGCTGGATATCCAGCATGTCCTTTTCGGTGAAGCTTTCGGCGGCGAGCAGGCGGTCGCGGATCTGCCCGGCGCGCGCCCCCAACGCGTGCCGGTTCCCGATCTTGTCGAGCATCTCACCCGTGACGACGCGGTTGTTGGCGGTCCAGATCCTGCCGTTCGGCGGATCGACAACCCTCGGGTTTTTCTCTGGCTCGAGCCAGCCGTCCCAGCGACGCGTCCCGTCGGCCCAGCTGGTCGGGACCCTGCCGTCGAACCCCACGCGCCGCGGGATGACTCCCATCACCGTCCACCCGATCCTGCCGTCGCGCCCCGCGACGACGAAGTTCTGCGCCGGAACGCCGCAGCGGTTCGCGATGTCGAGCGCCTCGTCGACGTTACGCGCTCTCTCGACCTCGACGAGCGCCGCGTTGACCGCCTCGTCGTGGTGCGCCACCCAGCTCAGGGCCCTCGTCCGGTCCCAGTGGTCGTGATCGATCACCGGTCCCCAGATCGTCCACAGCACATCGATGGTCTCGCTCTCACCGTCCTTGACGTGGACGATCTCCTCGTGGTGCTCGTACGCCCGCGGCCCGTCGGGAGTGACGTACGCGTCGGGATCGCCGGGAACGGGATCGAGGATGATCAGATCGCTCCAGTCGCCCTCCGTGTTGGTGAGACCCCACGCAATGTGGCCGTTGCTGCCGGTGACCATGACCGGCGACCCCGGCAGCGTCACGCCCGTCACGCGCCAATCGGAGCCATCGGGGTCCTGCCAGGCGAAAGACGCGCGGTACCAGATGTTCGGGAGACGAAGGGGAAGGTGCATGTCGTTTGCCAGCAGCGCGGCGCCGTCGGCG
>JBFJTV010000143.1:0-7060 GCA_041625075.1 Candidatus Polarisedimenticolaceae bacterium
CGCCGCGAGGCGGGGGAGAAGCTGTTTGAGAGCGTCTACCGCGAGGCGGAGAGCCACGTGCCCGGCCAGGTGATCGAGACCGGTCGCGAGTTCATCGAGGGCGCCGATGGCGGACCCGGGGGATGGGGGACCGACTGGGAATGAGCACCCATCGTCGAGAGCGCGTCGCCGATCTTCTCCAGCGCATCCTTGCGGATGCGGTGCGGGACAAGATCCGCGACCCCCGGGTCGGCTTCGTTACGCTCACCGAAGTGCGGGTCTCGCCCGATCTGCGTCACGCGCGGGTCTACGTCTCGGAGCTGGGCGAGAGCGAGCAGCGCGCCGCCGCGGTCGAGGCGCTCAACCACGCGGCTCCCTTTCTTCGCGGAGAAGTTGCCCGGCACGCGCGGCTCAAGTACGTCCCCAAGCTCGAGTTCGTTGAGGACGTCGCCCTACAAACCGGGATGCGTGTCGAGAGCATTCTCGACAAGATCATCGAGCGTCCTGATGATGATGACGACGGAGAAGCGGGCGATGCCGACGAGTGACTTCCCTCCCGAGGGCTTGCTTCTGGTCGACAAGCCCGAGGGCCCGACGAGCCACGACGTCGTCGCGCGCGCCCGGCGGCTGACCGGCCAACGCCGGGTCGGTCACGCGGGGACGCTCGACCCGATGGCCTCGGGGCTGCTGCCCCTGGTTCTCGGCCGGGCGACACGGCTCGTCCGCTTTCTTCCGCACGAGCCGAAGCTCTACCACGGTTTGTTGAGGCTGGGTCTGGCGACGACGACCGATGACGTGACCGGCGAGGTTCTCTCGCGGCACGACGGCGCCACACCCGAGCCCGCGCGGGTCCTGGAAGCCGCCGCGGCGCTGGTAGGTCGGGTCTCGCAGGTGACGCCGAGGTTCTCGGCGCGCAAGGTCGACGGCCGGCGGCTCTACCATCTGGCGCGGGAGCGACGCGCCGTCGCGTTGCCGGTTCAGGAGGTCGATGTCCGGCGTTTCGAGCTCTCCCCGACCGAGCGCGGCGACGAATGGGGTCTCGTGGCCGAGGTCTCCGCCGGTACCTACATCCGCGGTCTCTGCCGGGACCTCGGCGCGGCCCTCGGCACTGGCGGGGTGCTCGTCGCGTTGCGGCGGATCGGGATCGGGCCGCTGCTGCTCGAACGGGCGATTCCCCTGCCCGAGCGGGACGCGCCCGCGTGGCCGGGCCTACCGACGGCGCTGATCGGTCTCGACGAGATGCCGCTGACTCCCCCGCCGCTCCGGCTCACACGCGGCGAGGACGAACGGAGATTCGCCTCTGGCTCTGCCGTCGCCGTGGCGGCCGAGACCGATGGTTACGTGCGGGTTCTGACCGATTCGGGCCAGCTGCTGGGAATCGGCGAGGGCCGGAATGGAGTCCTCAAGCCCCGCGTGGTGCTCTTCCCCGGCAACGTGACGCTGCGGGGTTGACCCCGGCCGGGTTGTTGCCGCTCCGACGACCATGTGGTATTGTCCGCGCCGGAATTAAAAGGGAAAAGAAGAAGAGAGGAAGGAAAAGAGCGATCTGGACCGTACGCGCTGGCCGGCGGTTCCGGAGGAGGACACCCGGTGTCTCTGTCCCAGGAAAGCAAGACCGAGGTCATCGAGAGCTATCGGACGCACGATGTGGATACCGGGTCCCCCGAGGTCCAGATCGCGCTGCTCACCCGGCGAATCCAGCACCTCACCGAGCATTTCAAGACCCACGGGAAGGATCACCATTCCAGACAGGGTCTGCTCCGGATGGTCGGCAAACGCCGAAGGCTGCTGGACTATCTCCGCCGGAAGGACTTCGAGCGCTACCAGCAGGTGATCGGCCGGCTGGGTCTCCGCAAGTAAGCGACCTTCCCTCCTGTGTTTTCCCTCGGGAGAGGGACCGGTGGAACGCATCCACCCTTCCGACAGATCCGACGATGAACCCGAGGCAGCTTCGTGGCGCCGCTCTCGTGCCCGGTTCTGCACGTGCGCGCCGGTGTTTGCCCGCACTAGGAGGTAGAGGACATTGACTGTGCAACGACAAATCGACATCGGCGGCAAGCCGCTGATCATCGAGACCGGCCGCATGGCCCGTCAGGCCGACGGGGCCGTGACGATTCGCTACGGCGACACCGTCGTTCTCGTCACGGCCGTGGCGGCGAACAAGCCCCGGGAGGGCGTGGACTTTCTCCCCCTGACCGTGGACTATCGGGAGAATACCTATGCCGCCGGCAAGATCCCCGGTGGTTTCTTCCGTCGCGAGGGCCGACCGAACGAGAAGGAGGTCCTGACCTCGCGGATGATCGACCGGCCGCTCCGCCCGCTGTTCCCCGATGGTTGGAGCTACGAGACCCAGGTGATCGGCCTGGTCCTGTCGATGGATCAGAAGAACGACTCGGACGTGCTGGCCATCACCGGCGCGTCGTTTGCGCTCAACATCTCGGACATTCCGTTCTCGACGATGATCGCCGCGGTGCGGGTGGGGCTCTCTCCAGATGGCGAATACCTCATCAACCCGACCTTCGAGCAGCTCGAGACCAGCCGTCTCGACCTCATCGTCGCGGGCTCCGAGGAGGCCGTCGTCATGGTCGAGGCCGGCGCCGAGGTCGTCTCCGAGAAGGAGATGCTCGAGGCCATCTATCGTGGCCACGACGCCATCCGTACGATCATCGGACTCCAAAAGGAGATTGTCGCCGAGCTCGGCAGGGAAAAGCGGCCGGTTCCGGAGCGCCACGAGCCCGAGGGCGTCCGCGATCAGATCACGGGGCGCTGGAAGGAGCCGCTCGCCGACGCGATGCGTGTCAAAGGGAAGCTCGCGAGCTACGCCCGTGTCGACGAGCTCAAAGACGAGATGCTCGCTGCGTTCGAGGAGGACGACGAGGCCAGAAGCTTCGCCAAGGGCTTCTGGCACGATCTCCAGGACATTATCCTACGCGAGGAAGTGCTCGAGCGCGGGCATCGTCTCGACGGCCGCCGTTTCGACGAGATCCGCGACATCCGGTGCGAGGTCGGCATCCTTCCGCGCACCCACGGCTCCGCGCTGTTCACACGCGGCGAGACCCAGGCGCTGGTCACCACCACGCTGGGAACCTCCGCCGACGCGCAGCGCCTCGACTTCATCGAAGGCGAGTCGGTTCGACGGTTTCTCCTGCATTACAACTTCCCGCCGTTCTCGGTGGGCGAGGCTCGTTTTCTGCGTGGGCCGGGCCGCCGAGAGATCGGTCACGGCGCGCTCGCCGAGCGCTCGCTGCTGCCGCTGACCCCGGCCGAGCAGGACTGGCCGTACACGATCCGGATCGTCTCGGACATCCTGGAATCGAACGGCTCGTCATCGATGGCCAGCATCTGCGGCGGTTCGCTCGCCCTGATGGATGCCGGCGTTCCGATGAAGGACTCGGTGGCCGGGATCGCGATGGGGCTGATCAAGGAAGGCGACAAGGCGATCGTCATGACCGACATCGCCGGCGCCGAGGACCATCACGGCGACATGGACTTCAAGGTGGCCGGAACCAAGAGCGGGATCACCGGCCTGCAGATGGACATCAAGATCACCGGTATCACGCGTGAGATCATGTCGAAGGCCCTCGAGCAGGCGCGCGAGGCGCGGCTGTCGATCCTCGACACGATGACCCGCGCGATCGACAAACCACGCGAGGACATCTCACCCTACGCCCCGCGGATTCTCACGATTCAGGTCAACAAGGAGAAGATCCGCGACATCATCGGACCTGGCGGCAAGATGATCCGGTCGATCGTCGAGCGCACCGGCTGCAAGATCGAGGTCCACGACGACGGTCGCGTGGACATCGCGAGCCACGACGAGGCCGCGGCGCAGCAGGCGGTGGACATCATCAAGGAGCTCACCGCCGAAGCGGAGCTCGGGAAGACCTACATGGGTAAGGTTGTCCGTGTCGTCAACTTCGGCGCATTTGTCGAGATCCTTCCTGGCGTGGAAGGGCTGGTGCACATCTCCGAGCTGGCGGAACAGAGGATCGGCGAGGTCCGCGACGTCGTTGACGAGGGCGATGAGATACTCGTCAAGGTGATCGATATCGACGCGCTGGGACGCGTACGGCTTTCTCGCAAGGCTGTTCTTCGCGAGAAGAGCGGTGGTCGTGAGGCCCCGCAGCCGGCGGCCGCGGGCGCGCGCCCCGGGGGCGGCCACGATCGTCGACCCCGGCCGGGGGGCCGACGCGACGGCGGCGGGCGAGGCTCGCGGGGAGGCCGCGACCGCTGACGCCTCGCCGTTGGTTGAACGTTCGGTCGTTCGCATGGAGACCGGCTTTGGGACTCGATCAGCTCGCGCAGCACCTTCTCGCCTGCGGCGAGATCACCCGCGAAGAGCTCGACGAGGCACGTCGCACGCAGGGGTTCTTCGGCGGCCAGATGGGCTCGCATCTCCTGAAGCTCGGCTACGTTGACGAGGAAACGCTCGGACGCGCGCTGACCGAGGTCACGGGTGTCCCCTACGCGACCCGGGATCACCTCGTTTTTCTGCCGATGGAGGTCTTGGGCGTCATCCCGCCGAAGGTCCTCGAGGAGCAGGCGGCTTGCCCCTTCGAGGTTTCGGAGGGGCGCCTACGGGTCGCGATGCTCGATCCCGGGAATCGGGGGGCTCTCCGCCGGCTCCGCGCCTCGACTCACCTGGACATCGAGCCTTGGGTCACCTGCGAGTACCGTCTGTTTCAGGCCCTCGAACGACACTACCGCATCACGCCGCAGGGGCGAAGGGCGATCTCCCTGGCGCCGTCGCCGATCCGATCCGAACGGGGTGGAGCTCGAAAAAAGCACCCGCCGGAGTCCGTGCCCGAACCGGCAGCCGAGCTCGAGGTGGGTCTCGACGGTCGCCCTCTCGACGCGGAGCTGTCCGACCAGGAGGTGTACTACCAGGCCTCGGCGAGCATTCCCGCCGCGCCGATTGCCGGCCCCGATCACGGATCCGTTCCGGCGGCTTCGGCTCCGTCCGACGAGGTGGGGCCCCTCGAGATCCTCAACGAGCGTCTGGCGAACGCCCGCGACCGCGACGACGTTGCAGACGCCCTCCTGGAATTCTGCCGCATCCGGGCGTCGCGTGCCGCCCTGTTCGTCGTCGGCAAGAACGGGCTGCGGGGGCTCGCGGGCACGGGCCCGGGTCTCGAGACCCAACGGCTCCGGGCGCTCACCCTCCCGGTGGAGCCATCGTCCATCTTCGGCGCCGCGCTCGAGAACCGCGACTTCTACTTCGGCGTCGTTCCGTCGGTCCCCGCCAATCGCGAGGTCTACTCCGCGCTCGGCGGCAAGCTCCCCGTCATGGTGACGATCGTCCCGATCGAGGTGAAGGGCCGGGTGGCCTCGTTGCTCTACATCGATGACGAGGACCGGCCGATGAGCCAGCCCGACATCCCGCTGTTGAGACGGGTGGCGGCCAAGGCGGGGCTCGCCTTCGAGCTCCTGCTGCTCCGAAACAAGCTCCGCGAAATCTAACTCACCGCCGCGAGTCCGGTCGCAGCTCTAGTCGACGTAACCGAGGGCCTTGAGCTTCTCGAGCTGCTCGGGGTCGAGCTCGCCGGGGTCGATCGTCGTGGGTCTTTCATCGCCAAGCCACGCGAACAGGACCTCGCTGTACGCCTGGCGCCGCTCGATCTCGCGGCTCGCCACGTTCTCCCTCTCGCCGGGGTCGGCACTCAAGTCGTACAGCTCGAGATAGTCACCCTCGGCACCGGGATAGAAGATCAGCTTCCACTCGGCCGAACGCACCGCGTGGAGCCGGTCGCGGGGACGGAGGCGATAACCGCGGTCGGCGTGACGGCTCTCGTCCGCCCTTGCGCTCGAGAACGTGAACTCGCTTCCGCCGTCGTTGTCGCCGCGCATGATGGCGGCGAGGCTTCTCCCCTGGACGGGACGATCGTTGGGAACGGGAACATCGAGCCATTCCAGAAGCGTCGGTAGCAAGTCCACGGTCTCGACGACCGCGTCCTCGCGCCCCGGCGGCAGTCCGGGGACGTGCACGATCAACGGGATCCGAATCTGCTCGTCGAACAGTTGTCCCCCGTGGTCGAGCTGCCGGAACCGCTCACCGAGCGTCTCGCCGTGATCGGAGAGCACGACGACGACGGTCTCGGCGAGGTCGACGGTGTCGAGCACCTCCGCAACCAGATCATCGCCGTACCGGATCATCGCGTCGTAACGGTCGATGTAATCGTTCAGCGACGTCTCGACGTTGCCGGCCCCGTCGGGGACCCGCTGATACTCCGGGACGTAGGAAACACGCGGACCCGGCTCCTCCGAGACAAAAAGCCCGGCGTACTTTCCGCGCGGAAGGTAGGGTCCGTGAGCGTCGTAGAGATGCAGGAACAGGAACCAGCGCTCGCCGGGGTCGCGTCTCGAAAGCCAGTCGCGCGCACGGGTCGCGGCGATCGCACCGTCGCGACGCAGATCCTCGAAGCCGTCGTCGTACACCTCGAACCCGCGATCGAGCCCGGAGTAGGTCCGGTGCATCGTCACTCCCGACACGAACCCGGCCGTCCGGAACCCCTCGCGACGGAGGGTCTCGGCGAGCGTGACCTGGTCGCCGTCGATCTTCTGCGTATTGGCGAGGCTTCCGTGGGCCTGCGGGTAGACCCCGGTAAAGATCGAGGCGTGCGACGGGGTCGTATTCGTGTCCTGCGCGAAGGCGTTGTCAAAGACGGTGGACACTCGCGCGAAGGCGTCGACGGCCGGCGCGGTCGGCCGGGCATAACCGTAGGTTGGAAGATGATCGCGTCGCACCGTGTCCAGGGAAACGATCAACAGATTGCGTGGCGCGTCCTCCGAGCCACCGGTCCCTGCACACGCAATCGTGCAAACCAGGACTACCGTTGCCAACAACCGCATAGGTGAATTCTACCAAGATGCCCCCCGTACCCTCGCAGCTCTTCGGAAAAATCCGGAGTGTCCCCATTTGCAAAAAAAACGGCGGGCTGGAGCCCGCCGCTCGATCGACCCGTGCCCGGGTCTTCTCTCTAACGCAGCTCGACCAGATCGCCGTGCTCGATCTCGCGGACCGACGTCATGATCTTGGCCGTAGAGGTGTCGGGTTCGACCGTGAGCACCACCGCGACGCCCA
>JBFJTV010000144.1:0-7020 GCA_041625075.1 Candidatus Polarisedimenticolaceae bacterium
GCTCATGGCTCGAGCTGCCTCCCGGGCAGGGCCACAAAGACTTCTTCGAGCGTCGCGTGATGGGTGGCGAGACGAGTCAGCGCGGTCCCCTGTCGTTCCTGCTCCGCGATGATCGCAGGCACCGCCTCGTGCACCTCACCGACCGTCACCCAGACGGTCCCGTTCGCCGACCGGACGGACTGGACATGCGGCAGAGCCCGGATCGCTTCGATCTCGGCGTCGGCGTCGGTGGTGAATTCGACCACGTGCTCGGCCCCCAGGGAAGCGATCAGATTTGCCGGTGTATCGAGCGCGATCACGCGGCCGTGATCGATGATCGCGACCCGATCGCACAGCCGCTGCGCCTCCTCCATGTAGTGCGTGGTCAGCAGCACGGTCCCGCCGTCGGCGCGGAACCCGCCGATCACTTCCCAGATCTGACGCCGCGAGTGCGGATCGAGCCCGGTGGTCGGCTCGTCCAGAAAGAGAACTTCCGGCTTGCCAACCAGTGCACAGGCGACGGAAAGCCGCTGTCTCTGGCCACCCGAGAGCTTCCGCACCCAGGCGCTGGACTTCTCCTCCAGCTCGACCTTCTTCAAGACGTCCTCGGGGTCCGGTCCCTCGCGGTAGAAACTCCGAAAGAGCGTCACGGTCTCCAACACGGTCAGCTTGTCCTGGTACTCGGTCTCCTGGAGTGCGATCCCGATGCGTTCGCGTATCTCCCTGTCGTGTCGCCCCCAGCGATGACCGAGGACTTCGATCTCCCCCGAGTTCGGCTCGAGTAGCCCCTCGAACATCTCGACCGTCGTGGTCTTGCCCGCCCCGTTCGGCCCGAGCAAACCGAAGCACTCGCCGCGAGGGATCTCCAGGTCGATGCCGTTGACGGCCACAAGATCCTCGTAGCGTTTGACCAGCCCCGAGCAGCGCAGTGCGGCGTTCATCGTGTTTCGCTCCGAAGCGAAGCACACTAACAGCGACGGATAGGACTCTCAACCGCCGGATCCAAGAAAGCTCGAAAGATTGGCACGGCGCCACGCCCCCACGTAGAATCCCGAGGCTTTTCGATCAGCGCGGAGAGATTGCGTGACGCCCGATCCCCCCACTCGACCCTATCCGTCCGTTCTGAAGATGACCGCGCCGCTGGTCGTGTCGTTCTGGATGCGGGCGGCCTTTGCGCTGGTGGACACGATCTACGCCGCCACTCTGGGCGACGCGGCGGTCGCAAGCATTGGACTCGCCGCACCGTTCGAGTTCCTGATGATCGCCGCCTGGGTCGGGATGTCCACCGGCCTCACCTCGATGCTGTCGGGAGCGATGGGTGCACGACAGGGCAGCGCCATCGCGCAGTACCTTCGCGCCAGCAAGAGAATGGTGCTGATCGCTTCGCCGGTGTTCGTACTGATCGGGGTCGGTATCTGGCTCTTCACGCCGTTCGTCAACCTCGAGGAGAACGTTCGCGAGACCTTTCGGATCTACGGTACGACGCTCATCGTCGGGAGCGGCGTCACCGCGTTCTGGTCGGTGATCCCCGACTCGGTGGTCAAGGCTCACCACGACACCCGCACCACGATGTGGGCCGGGATCGCTTCAAACGTGACGAACGTAGTACTCAATACGATCTTCGTCTTCGTGTTTCACTGGGGTGTCTTCGGGATCGCGCTTTCCACGGTGATCGGGCGTATCGCGGGTCTCGTCTACGCCACGATCGTCGCGCGTCGGCACGAGGCGCGCCGGCTCGCGGCCGGGCGGCACAACGAGCCCGGTGAGGATCCGACACCGTACCGTTCCATCCTCTCCCTCGCCGTTCCGTCATCGTTGACCTTTGCTCTCATGGCGGGCGAGATGTTTATCGTCAACGGTCTTCTGGCCCGGATGGAGCACGCGACCGAGTCCATCGCGGCCTACTCGATCTTCCACCGCGTCGTGCTGTTCACGCTCAACCCCATCATCGCCGCCAGCGTGGCTCTGCTCCCCTTCTCGGCGACTCGATTTGGCGAGGGCGATCTCGAGGGTGCCCGGAAAGGACTTCGGCAGACGATGCTGTTCGCCGTGACGTACTCGATCGCATTCGTCGCGCCGGTGACCATTCCGCTATCGTCTTCGATCGCGGGGTGGCTCGCCGAATCCCCGCTCACCGCGCAGTACGCCTCGTTCTGCCTCACGCTCGTCGCGCCCGCCTGTTTGCTGGGCGCGCCCTTCCTCATGTGCCGCCCGGTCTTCGAGGGGATGCGGCGTGGCAGCCCGGGGCTGATCATGGCGGCCATTCGCTACCTCCTGCTCACGCCGCCCGTCGCCTGGCTCTCCATCCGTCTGTCGGTCGCCGCGGGGTGGCCCGGGCTCTACGGTCTGATGACCGGTCTGCTGGTGGTCTCGGCAGCCACGTCGCTGGCCTTTTACGCCTGGCTGAAGGTCGCGATGCGGAGTGCGACCCCGACGGGCGCCCCGGTTCGGGAGAGCACCTGAGCGCCCGAAGTTGCCATTTCGCCGGCCCCCTGTCATGCTCGACCCGTTGAGGAGATGCGCTTCGATGGCTCTTGGGCAGAGTGTTGCCGGAACGGAAGCCTCAAGCCGCCCACGAATTGTGTCGGTCCTCGCCGTCCTCGCCGTCTCCGCACCGTGGCTACTCTTCGGCGCTTCCTCGATGGCCGACGAGGGCGCGGTGATTCTCCCCGCCGATGATCCCCCGCCCGCGCTCGAGGCGCTGGGCAATCTCGATATCGCGGGGGCGGTCGCGATCGGCTACGACGGCCGGATCGCGGCGGTTGGCGCTCCCGACCCACTCAAGCCGAAGCACGGGATCGTCCGCGTCTTTACGGGAGACGAGACCGCCGTCAACGACGTCCGGATCAAGGGACGGGTCGTCGCGCTGAGCTTCGACCGCTGGGGAGAGACTCTCTTCGCGCTGGGACATCGCGTCGGGCGAAAGGGAGTGCTCGACGCGTTTGTCGACCGTATCGATCTGGCAACGATGAAGCCCGTTCGGCTGGTGACGCTCCCGGCGAGCGCGATGGACATGGATCTGTGGATCCACGGGTCGTCACTTCTGATCGCGTGCGAGAACGAGATTCGTACCGTGGGGCTTCCCCAGGGTCGCAGCGGACCGCTCTACCGCGTCCTGGGCGACAACCTCGCCGTCGCGTCGCTCCCGGGGAGCGACCGCGTCCTGCTCGGACAGACGGACCGGATCGTACTCGTGGATCTCTCCGACCCGCAGGGGCGGGACGCGATGCCCACCCGCGGAACCCTCGACGTTCCGGCCCCCGTCAAAGCCTTTGCGGCGGCCCCGAGCGGCGAGAAATCGCTCCTGAAACTCGATGACGACCGGGTCTACACCCTCAACATCGACCCTTTCGAGCTGACGGCCGCCGGTTCGGGCCGGATCATCGCCTGGCCAGGCGAGCCCGTGGCGTACGAGCCTCCCCCGCCTCCGGTGCCGGCGCCCGAGCCCGGCGTGGTTGCGGAGGTCTCCAGCGCCGATACAACCACACCCGTGCCCGCTCCGATGGTCGAGTCTCCCGCGTCTGAATCCGAAACGGAGATGGTGCCAACCGTCGTCGAGGACTCTCCTCGTCCGGAGCCGGAGCCCGAACCCCTCTCAACGGCGGTCGTTGAGGAATCACCGCCCCCCGAGCCCGAGGTGCGGACACCCGAGCCCGGCGCTGCCGCAGCGGCGGTCGTGGCGGCCGAGACCGTGACCGTCGCGGAGCCCCAACCGACGACGACCGACCAACCCTCCCCCGCACCCGCACAGGAGCCGACGCCAACGGAACCCGCGCCGTCGCCGGAGGGCACCGCACCCGAGACCGTGCCACAACCCGCAGCCGCCGCGGAGTCCACAGCCTCCGCCGACCCCACAAAGGGCGATGCCGAGGGCAGGTTGACGGGTCCCGCGGTTGCGAAGGTCGTCGCCGTAGTCCTGTTGGGACCCGACAACATCCTGCGTGAGGCCGAACGCGCGCGTCCCGACTCCGAGGGGCGTTGGACCGTCTTCGGGCTCGCTCCGGGCCGCTATCGCGTCATCGTGGACGGCGGCGGAGGCCGGGTTCTCCAAAGCGAGCCGGCCTTCCGCACGATCGACGTCGAATCCGGGACGCGCGTCCGCGTAGATTCGATCAAGGTCATCGGGGCGCTCTAGTTACAAAGTACCGGGGTAACGACACCACGTCTCTGGTCATCGACAACCGGTCCGCTCCGAAGCTCGCGAGTCCAGACGCCGGCACTGGCATCGGCAACAACAGCTCCCCCTGCTTGTTGTTTGGACTTGATCGTTTTCCGGCGGTGGTCTTGGCGGTTCGAACTAGATCGGAGCAACCTGCTCCTCGGAGGGTTCTGCTCAGCAGTACCAAGGCTCGGTCAGAAAGGGAACGGTGGCGCGTCTGTCGGCGCCGACGCCGTCGGGCTCCGGCAGCGGCGCCGCGGAGGCGATCTCGCCGACCGCGCCGAAGATCTGCGTCCTCGAGAGCTCTCGCTTCAGCCCGTGCTCGACGCACGCCCGCACTCGTTTCTGCAGGTCGTCCACTTCCGGATCCGGGTGCCTCCACGGGTAAACCAGGCGTTCGCTGTCGAACGGCTCGACGAGCTCTCGGACTTCGTCCAGATCCAGAAGCTTCGAGCCGCGGGGGATCAGCAGCCGAAGACCGAGCTGGGTGGGGGCGACGTTCTCGACGAGTCCCAGATCGGCGATCAGATCGAGAAGCTCGCGGTAGCCGTCCGCCGTGATCCACGGATGAAACGCCACAAAGGTCGGGTGCATCGTCAAGCCGATGTGCCGGAACGACTCGGCCACGTCGATAAAGTCCTGGCGGGTGTGGTTCTTGGCAAACCGCTCGAGCACAGCGTCGTCGATCGACTCGACCGCGCTCGTCACGAACAGACATCCGGTGTCGCGAAGCATCGGGAGGTGCTCGGCGTGCTTGACGAGATGCTCGACCTTGATCGTGACGTCGTAGGTCACTTCCGGGAAGCGTTCGTGAAATTCCTCGACTACGCCGAGAGCATGGGCGATGCCGTTGAAGAAGTCGGGGTCGCCAAACGTGATGTGCCGTGCCCCGGCGGAGACCTGCTGCCGGATGTCCTCGAGAACCACGTCTCGCTGGACGACGCGAAACGCACCCTCATACACGGGCACCAGCGGGCAATGGCGGCAGAGGTGCTTGCACCCGCGACTGGTCTCCGTGGAGCCCACGAGCCGTTGCTCGTCTTTCACCTGGAGCCTCGCGTAATGATCGAGGGGGCCGAGACCGGTACGGTCCGGGACGCGGAAATCGAGCCTCGCGAGCGAAACACGCGTCGTTCCGTCCGAGCCTTCCCCATTGGCCACCCGGCGCGCGAGCTCGACGAGATCGGCCTCGAACTCACCCCCGAGGATCGATCCCGCGCCGAGCTCCCGGAGCAGCTCTTGGTTGAGCAGCGCGTAGAGACCGTAAAAACACAGATGGGCGCCGGGGTTGGCGCGTCGGAGTCGCGGGGTCAGCTCCGTCGCGATTCGGGTCGCGGTGTGCATCGGAAGATGGACGGCGATCAATGCCGCCCCGCGCACCGCATCCTCGTCCAGCCGCCTGACGGCTACGTCGAAACACGACACGCGAAAGCCGGCCTCGCGCAGCCACGCCGCGGGCGACGCGAGCCCGAACGGCTGGCGTCCGAGATCGTAGGTCGAGATCAGAACGACGTGATTGCGGTCCGGAAGCACCGGGAGCTTTTCCGGGACACCTCTACCCGACCGCAGAGGGCCCACCGCCCTTCGCGGGCTGATAGTACGGGTTCTGTCCACCGGCGTGATCGGTCGTGTCGATGATCTTCGTGACCTCGGGAACGGCCTCCTTGATCATCACCTCGATCCCCTGCTTGAGCGTGACGTCCACCATCCCGCACCCCTGGCAACCGCCGCCGAGCTGGATGAACGCGGTGTCGTCCTTGACGTCGAGCAACGCGACCCACCCCCCGTGCGAGGCCACACCCGGATTGATTCGGGCGTCGATGACCTCCTGGATCTTCTGCGCGGTCGGATCGGCCCAGAGCGGGTTGGGGTTGTCGATCTTGAATCCGCTCTCGTCGGCACCGTCGACGAAGTCGAGCGTCGCACCCTGGAGATTCGACGCTGAGTCCTTGTCGATATACACCTTGAACCCGTCGGCATCGACGACCGTATCGTCCGCCTGCTTGTCGGAATCCTCGACAAAGCCGAGATCGTAGTTGAACCCGTTGGGGCCCCGTCCCCGGATCGCGATTCTCAGGGCGAGGTTCTCGTTTTCCTCTTCCTCGATCAACGCTCGGATCTTTTGCTTGGCGAGATCGGAGATCGTAACCATCGGATCCTCCTGGCGCCCCCGGCGATTCGGCGAGGGTAGACTGACCCATCGTAGACGTAATCGTTGCGGATTGCCATTCGCGGCATGCCGATCGCCTCACGAACCATTAGCCTGCACGACATCGAATCGCAGGGTCTCATGAGCCCGACGCAACGCCCGTTCGACGTCCTCCGGACGCTCACCACGCGCAAAGATGAACCCGAGGTAGCGATCTCCCTCGGGAGGTCCGACCACGCGCTGACCGACGGGAATCGTGATCACGACGTCCTCGATCCCGGATGTCGCGAGCGCTCGGTCGCGTCCGTCCATTCGGGAGAGGATCCCCTCGGCCGGGGTGGGGATCATCATGACCCCCGCGGCACCCGGTTCGCGCTCGTAGCCCGCGACGTCCTCTCCTGCCGCGTGGCGCAGGATCAGACTCTCGAGCGACTCCCCTCCCGTGAACCGCAAGGTTCTCGAGCACAGCCCCCCGATCGATCGCGGAGCGATCTCGATGATCCAGACGCCGGCGGCGTTGAAACGAAGCTCGGCGTGGATGGGCCCGTGGCGAAGACCCAACGCCGCGACCCCCGCCGCAACCGACTCCTCGACGGCGGCTTGGACCTTTTCGGGATGACGCGACGGTGTCGTCAGGATCGTCTCCTCGAAGTGCGGGCCATCCAGAGGGTCCGGTTTGTCGTAGATCGCGAGCACCCGTAACGCACCGTCGGTGACGAGACCCTCCACGGCA
>JBFJTV010000145.1:0-7016 GCA_041625075.1 Candidatus Polarisedimenticolaceae bacterium
CCCACGCAAAAATAGGGACACTCTGGATTTCGGGGGTGCCAAGAACGCCTTTGTGGTCAGGTTCGCGCCAAAATCCCGAGTGTCCTCACTTCTTCAGAAATCCAGAGTGTCCCTATTTATTCGTGGGGTCGGGGGCGAGTTGGCGGGGGAGGGGGATCTCGCTCTCGGCGAGCTGCCAGGCCATCACGGCCATGGCGGCGACGTTCTTGGCCAGCGCCGCCGGGTCCACCTTGTCGAGCGTGTCGGCGCGGGTGTGGTGGTAGTCGAAGTAGTGGGTCGTGTCCTGCCACACGTTCATGAGCGGCACCTGCGCTGCCCGGAGGACCGAGATGTCGGCGCCGCCGCCACTCGGTCGGACCTCATCGGCGCCGATGTGCGCCAAGGGGGCGACGAGCTCGGTGATCATCTCGACGCCCCCGGGCCCCGCGGTCACACCGAAGCCGCGCGGCGCGCCGGCGCCGCTGTCGCATTCGATCGCGGCGACGTGCCGCGCCAGCTCGTCGGAGTGAACCTCGGCGTAGTTCCGAGCGCCCCCGAGACCGTTCTCCTCGTTGGTGAACAACACGCCACGCACGGTTCGTCGCGGCGGTGGGTCGAGCGCGGCGAGGATGCGCAGCGCTTCCATCACGACGACGCAGCCGAACCCGTCATCGACCGCCCCGGTCCCGACGTCCCACGAGTCGAGGTGGCACGCGATCAAAACGATCTCCTCGGGTTTCTCGCGTCCCCGAACGTCGCCGATGACGTTGTGCGACTCGGCGTCCGGGAGAGTTTGCGCACCGATCTTCAGGTGAACGCGAACCGTCTCGCCCGCCGCCAGAAGACGGTGGATCAGCCCCGCGTCCTCGGCGGCCACGGCGGCGGCCGGGATCTTTTCGACGCCGTCCTCGTAACGCATCATCCCGGTGTGCGGAAGGTTGTAGTCGGCGGTACCGAGCGAGCGCAACAGCATCGCGACCGCTCCCTGTTTCGACGCCCGGATCGCGCCGTGGACCCGCAGCCCTGCCGCAGAGCCGTAGCCCTGTTTTCCGTCCGGCCCGCCGTTGCGGAAGATCTCCTTGTTGAACAGCACGATCTTCCCGCTTACAGCGTCTCCCAACTTCTCGAGCCCGTCGAAGTCTTCGACCTCGATGACCTCGGCGGTGAGCCCACCGGACGGCGTCCCGATCGTTCCCCCGAGAGCGAGAACCTCCAGACGCTGCTCGCGGGGCGCGACGATCTTCGCGCTCTCTTCGCCACGGACCCAGTGCGGCACCATCACGGGCTCGGTCCAGACGCGGTCGACGCCATCGGCGCGCATCTCGGCAACAGCCCACTCGATCGCGCGCTCGAGGCTGTCCGACCCGCTCAACCGCGCCCCGATCCGGTCGGAAAGCCAGGCCAGACGCTGGTAGGCGCGGTCGTCACGGAGCGCATCCCCCAATATCGTCGAGACCGCGGTTTCTCCTTCGCCGGCGGGAGCCGGTGGTCCGCAAACGGCGACCAAAACCAGACACCATACGATGCGACTGAAGCTCACGGGTTGAACCTTTCTTCCGAGATGGGGGACGGTATTATGCCACCGTCATGACCGCAGATGAACCCGCAGCCCTGCGACGCTACCTCGAGCACCTCGAAAACGAATATGCGCGCCGCTTCCCGCGCTCGCGCGCGCACTTCGAGCGTTACGGCAAACCGCTGCTCGACGGCGCGAGCCACGCGGTGCGGTGGAACGAGCCCTTCATGCCGGTGGTGCGACGTGCTTCGGGCGCGATCGTCGAGGACCTCGACGGCCACTATCTGATCGATTACTGGCAGGGGCACTACGGCAACATCTTCGGCCACAACCCCGCCGTCGTTCGCGAGGCGCTGTCCGAGGCGCTCGCCGAGGGTCGCGGTCTGCAAAGCGGGATGCTCCACGAGATCGAGGGCGAGGTCGCCGAGATGCTCTGCCGGTGCACCGGCAGCGAAACGCTGCGGCTGACCACCAGCGGCTCGCTCGGGACGTTCTACGCCGCAATGCTCGCTCGCGCGTTCACTCGGCGCGATCGCGTGCTCAAGGTGGCCGGCGGATGGCATGGCAGCCAACCGTTCGGTCTCAAGGGTGTCTCGCCATGGGGGACGTCCTTCGACCACATGGAGTCCGAGGGATTGTCGGCGAGCACGCCCGAGGAGGTCGTTCTCACGAGGTTCAACGACATCGACGATCTGCGCGCGCGCTTTGCCGAGACGGGAGACCGCATCGCCTGCTTTCTTGTCGAGCCGATCCTCGGCGCGGGTGGGGGCATGGCGTCGAGCATCGAATACCTGAGGGAGGCCAGACGTCTGACCGAGCACCACGGCGCGTTGATGCTGTGCGACGAGATCATCACCGGTTTTCGCTTTCGCGCCGGCGACGTCTCGACCCTGTACGGGGTCAAACCTGATCTGCTGATTCTGGGAAAGGTCCTCGGGGGCGGGATGCCGGTCGCCGCGGTCGCCGGCCGGCGCGACGTTCTCTCGCTCGGCTCGCGGGCCGTCGGGCGGGTGAAGTTCGAGGGCGGGACCTTTTCCGCGCACGAGCTTTCGCTCGTCGCCACACGCGCGCTGGTGCGTGAAACGATCGAGCGCGAGAACGAGATCTATCCGAAGCTCGCGGAGCTCGGCAACACGCTGCGTGCGGGTCTCGATCGTTTGAAAAAAGACGCCCCGCTGACCTTTCACGTCCAGGACGTGCCGCCCGAGATCGCGCCGGGCACCTCGCTGGCGTTTCTGCACGTCACCCGCGATGGGGCAGAGCGCCCGGCTTCACCGGGTGAGCTCGCCGAGCGCGCCCACCCGCTGATCAGCGAGCGCCTTCTCAAGGCCGCGTTGTTGCTCGAGGACGTCTCGGTACGATTCGGGATCGGGGCGCTTTCGACCGCGCACACCGATGAGCACATCGACCAAACGGTCGCCGCTTTCGGCGTCGTGCTCGAGAAGTTCGCGAAGGCGGGTCTGGCCCGGGGCTAGGAGACCGGTTTCTCGGCGTGGGTCTCGTGGAAGAGCTCGAGCCGTTTCTCGAGCGTCCCGAAGTCGTCGTCCCCGACCAGCGAGACACAGGCCCGCAGCCCTTCCGTGCGGCAGCTCCCGGTGGTTTCCAGCGTGATCGCGCTGATCCCGTAGTGCAAGAGCTCGAACAGCAGATCGCCGCCGTTGTCGAACCCGGGGTACGAGATCGTGAAGTAGAACCCGTCGGCGAGCGGCTCGCCGAGGTCGTTGTCGTAGACCAGCCGGAAGCCGTTTTCGAGAAAGAGCCGCTTCATGATCTTCGCGCGGCGGGCGTACTCCTTGGCCGCGCCGAACAGGCCGCGGTCTCCCGCGTTGACCGCCTTGAGCAATGCGAGCAGACCGTACTGCGGGCTCTCGGGCACCGACGCTGCGACCGGGTACAGCACGCCGTGAATCAACGCGTGCCCGACGTCCGCGGTCCCGAACCGTTTAACGAGCGCCGGCTCATTCCGGTTCATCAGCTCGCGGGAGATGATCGCGAGCGCGATTCTCTGGCCCGCGTAGCTGAAGATCTTCGAGCTGCTGATCAGACAGCAACCGTTTTTGGTATGCCGCAGGATCGTTGGTTGGTACGGCGGCTTGCCGGGTTCGAGATAGTTCTCGCGAATGTCCATTCCGAAGTAGGCGAGGTCCTCGATCGCGATCACGTCGTACTGATCGCAGATCCGACCGAGCCCCTCGAGCTCCGACTCCTTGAGCACGATCCACGAGGGGTTGTTCGGCGACGACCACAGGATGGCGCAGACGTCTCCTTTGCGGACCTCGTCCTCGACCGCCTGCAACAGGGCCTCTCCGCGGTGGTCGTAGAAGTCGATGCCGACACGCTCGAGCCCGAGAAAGCGCAGCTGCAGCTTGTTGACGGGGAAACCCGGCTCGAGACAGATGACCTTGCGTCGCGCCGGGTTCATGCCTCCCGCCAGCGCCAGGGTGGCGAAGCACCCCTCCATGGCCCCAAGCGTGGGGACACAGCACGACGGCGGCGCGTCGAGATCCATGAACAGCTTGACAAACCGCGACGCCTCTTCCTTGAGCTCGGGAACGCCCTGGAACGGCGCGTAGATGTGGCCCACCTGGCGCTCGCGAAGCGCCTCGACCTCCGCGTCGATCGCGACCGGGCTCACGGGGAGGCCCGGAATCCCGAACTCCATCCGGATGAACCCGATCCCCTGGTCGTTCTCGATGGCGTTGACCAGACGGTTCATCTCGCGGATCGACGCCGTGCGGAAGTCGAAGTTCTGGTTCGAGACGATGCGGGTGATCGCTTTCCTGTCGAGCGGAACTGAGCTCACGCGGTTCTCCGGGCGCAGTGGCCCACTATCTTAGCGTTTAGGACCGAACAGCGGTACTTCGGAGGGTCAGGGACAGGGACTGTTTGTGTCCAGATCGTCTCTGGGGTCGGGGGCGATGGTGGAGTCGCCGTAGGTCCCCGACCCACAGCCGTTCCGGAGCCGCAGCACGTAGTACCACGCTACTCCTGGCGCGGGATCGGCCCGCGTATCGTCGTAGGACGCGCCGGGCTGACCGGCGATCAGACAGGTCGCCGCGGAGTAGTCGCCCGTCGCCTTCAGATCGGAAATCAACCCCGTGACGATGTCAGCCGCGGTGGACGAACCGGCCGTCAGGGTCTGCGAGTCCCAGGCGAGCCGCGCCGCGCCGATCACCTTCTCGAGACCGACGCCAGTGACGACCGTGGGTTGTGCGATCACTGTCGGGTCCGCGTCGTCGCAGTCGATCCCCGTCGCCGACTGGTCGCGGTCGGCGTCGTCGATGTCATGGACGTTGACGAGGACGTCGAGAAGAAGGTTGTCGCGCTCACCCGACCACGTGAAGAACGCGGTGCCTGGCGCCGCCGCCGGCGTTGCGGCGCCGATGCCGAAGTACAGCTCCTCGAGACCGCCCTGCGGGGTCTTGCGGTCGATCCGCTGGATCGCTCCGTAGGTCGTTCCGCTGTCCGAGGAGTGCCGCATCACGAATGACGCGAGACCGGGGCTCTCGTCGAGCCACGCGATCCAGACGTTGGTCCCGCCATCGGTCACGATACGCGGGAGAATCGAGGCCGCGGCGGGAACCGGCGCCGTCGCGTCGAGACGGACGAACGGGAGGAACGAGGCGCCGCCGTTGATCGAGCGCGTGACGTAGACGCCGCCCTCGAAATCCTCGTAGACCACCGAGAAGTTCGAGGTGCCGTTGACGTAGGTGCTGACCGGGTTGAGGTGCTCGACACCCGGCGGCTCGTTGACCGCGGCGTTCGGCGTCCAGAGGGTGCCGTCCCAGCGGCTGCTGAACAGCTCGAAGATCGCCGCGGGGCCACGACGGTCGGGCCACACCGCGATGGCGCCGTTCGCGCCGTTGCACGCGAGGGTGTGGAGATCGACACCACGCAGGGCGCTCTCGGGCCGGAGCTGCGTCGAGGAGTTCCATGTCGCCCCCTGGTCGCCGCTGACGATGCCCCACACCGAGCGATCGGTGAACGCCAGATCGGCGCCCATCCACACGATGATGACCTGGTTGCCCTGGGCGCAGATGCGCGGAAAGCGGTTGAACCCGCGGTTGTCCTGATCGACGTCCGCGATCGCGAAGCTCGTCCCCGCGTTGGTCGAGCGCGCCAGAAAGACGTTCGCGGAGGTGGACCACGTGACGTAGATGACGCCACCCGGGAGCGCGGCCATGTCGATCGACGGCCAGTCGAGACTCGTGAAGTAACCCGGCCCCTGCGTGATGGTCCCCAGGACCTGATCGCCCTGCCAGGTCGCGCCGAAATCGGTCGAGTTGTTGAACCGGATCTCGCGGTTACCGCCGGGGTCGTCGCTGATGAACGCCAGATAGACGTTGCCGTCGGAGGTCGCCCGGATCACCGGCAGCGCTTCGACACGGCTTCCCGCGGCGGTGCTACCGACACGCACCGGCGTGCCGAAGCTGTACCCACCGTCGTTGCTGACCGAGACGTAGATGTCGGTTTCGGGGCCCGTGGCGTACGTGCTGAACGCGACGTAGACGTGGTTGACACCGTCCGCCGTGATCGAAGGCTCGAACAGCACCTCGGGGCTCACCTGACCGGCGTCGCTATCGACCCGCGCGTCGGCGCCGAAGGCGAGCGCGGCGGCGGGGGAGTCGTTGCCGTAAAAGTCGGCGCTGCGACCGCTCGTGCCGCGGTCTTCCTCGTAGAAGACGAACAGGTCGTCGGCGCCGTTCGCGGCCAGCCCCGAGAGCCAGCTCCGTGCGGCTCCCGCGGCACCCGAGTCGGCGCGTTGCTCCGCGCCCCAGCTCGCGCCATCGGTCGTCGAGCTGCGAACGAAGACGTCGGTTCGAAGCTGCGCGTACGCATCGGAGCGGTCGTCCGACCACGCGATCGCCCACGTCCCGGACCCGGTGCGCGCGGCCGCAATGATCGAGAGATCGCGATCGCCGTTGATCAGGCCCGCCACGGTCGTCGCGAGCGTCTGGATCGAACCGAAGCTCGCACCGCGGTCCGCCGAGCGCCGAACCTCGAGGTCATTGATGTCGCTGACCACCGCAAGCAACACCGTACCGGTCGAGGGCGACGGGAACAGGCGTGGGACGAGCGGGATCTCCGCGTTGGCCCGGACGTCGTTGAGCGTCTCGCTGTAGCTCTGGCCCTGGTCGGTCGAGCGGACGACAAAGATCCTGTCGTCGTTGACCGCGTCCGCCGCATCCCATAGAGCGATCGCGACGCTCCCGTCGTCGGCGACTTCGATATCGGGATTCCGGGAGTCGAACTGCGTCGTCAGCACGCCGTCGAGGCTCTGCTCGGCGGCGAACGAGACACCGGCGTTGGTCGAACGCGTGAACCACACGGAGTTCTCTGGGAAGGCGATCGGGCCGTTCCCGGAACGATCTTGGGCGAACGCGACGTAAACGTTGTCGTTCGCGGGATCGACCGTGACGTCCTCGTGGGTGGAAGCGAACGTGCCCGCGGCGACTCCGGCGTCGAGACGAACCGGAGTGCTCCAGCTCGCACCCGAGTTGGTGCTCACCGCCGCGTACGG
>JBFJTV010000146.1:0-7008 GCA_041625075.1 Candidatus Polarisedimenticolaceae bacterium
AACCGACGACGTCGCGATTCGTCTCGATGCGCACGAAGACGTTGGTCGCTCGCTCCACGCGGTCGTACGCGATCGCATACGGCTCGGCCAGCTTCATCGTGACCGGCCACGCCTCGACCCGTGTGATCTTCAAGGCGACTCAGTACCGCCGCTGATAGATTTCGTCCAGGCTCAGTGACTTGAGCTCCTCGACGAGCTCGAAGAGGCGACGCGTCATGATCTCCCAGATTTCTCGTCCCTTGTCCGCCGTCGCCTTGGTGGCGTCTCCCAGGACGCCACTCTTCGAGATCTTCCTGGTGTAGGCGTACCATCCGACGCTGCGTTTCGAGGTGAAGTCGAGATAGGTGCTCGAGAACCTCGGGACCGCCCGGGGCGCCCGCTCCATCTTGACCAACGAGGGGCGAATGGCGAGCGTCGTGCTGGTTTCGATCTCGCCGGCGTGGACGTCGTTTTTGGCTTTGAGAAGCTCGTGGACGTCGTGGTCGCTGCTCTCCCCCGTATCGACACACGTGAAGATGTGGGCGTCTCGGTTGATCATCTGAGCGGCGAGGTGCAAGGCAGGACCGTTCCCCCCGTGGCCGTTGACGATCACCAGCTTGGTCACTCCGCACCGAGCCGCCGACATGCCGATTTCGTAGACGAGCCGCGCTTGGGTCTCCGGACTGACGCTGAGCGTCCCGCTGAAATCCTGGTGGTGGTACGACGCGCCGTACGGCACCGCCGGCAGCACCAGCGGCTTGGGGTTCGAGCAGGCTTCCGCCACGCGCCGCGCCAGGTAATCCGCATCGTACGCATCGGTATCGAGCGGCAGGTGCGGCCCATGCTGCTCGATCGCGCCGACGGGCAGCAGGGCGACGTCGACCTGTTTGAAGCGAGCCTCGGCCTCGGGCCAGGTCAGCTCGCCCAGCAGATAGCCGTTGCCGTCGGGGGCTTGCGACGCGAGGCGGGACTCGAAGGGGTAAGGTTTCGCTAGAGCGCGCCGGCTCAGCGGATCGAACTTCTTCCAGACGCGGCCCTTCCGTATCAGGGCGCCGTCGGCGTGCGCGAGCAGCCGCGGGTACAGCCCCGAGCGAAGATCGGTCGGGATGGCCTCGACGGGCGACCGCACCGGATGGAACCTGAGAGCCATCGTCTCCGGGCGGGCGCGCACCCCGCCCGGGAAGCAGTCGGAGGGAAGGATCCCGCGCTCGACCAGCAGGTGCGCCAGTTGCTCGGCACCCTCCGTTTCCTGGTGGACGCCTTTTTGCGCCAGCTCGGCGATGCAGCGGCGCACCTGCTCGCCCGTGTAACCCAGACGCGTCGGATCGGCATCGATGGCCGACAGCATGCCGACGATGCGCCTGCACTTCTCACAGGCTTCGCAGGGGCGGACACGCTCACCGTCGATGTGCGTCGCATGGCAGGACGTCTGGTGCTCGAGGAGATCGGGATAGCGCTCGGCGAGGGTTTTCTCGATCAGAAGCTCGGACAACGTGCGCAAGATCGAGAACTGGCACACACCCCAGTCCTTTTTGCGGAACCAGCGCGTCATTTCCTCGTCGAAGAAACGGCTCTGGTCGTAAAGCCCGTTGTAGTGCGGAATTCCCCGGTGCGTCCCCTTTGCCGTCGTGTCGAATTCGTCGCCGATCAAGAGCCTCCCGATTCCTCGCGCACGCAACACCGGCAGCGCGCCGAAGACGAAGACCGCCACCGTCCAGAGACGGATCGGGTACTCGTCGTGACGCACGCGGGCGAAGTCCTTCCGAATGAAGGGAAGGTGCCGCAGCATCCAGGCGAACACGCGGTCCGAGTTCGTCCACACACGCGCGGTCCCGGGGTCGGTTGCCCGCAGGTGGCGGTAGGCGTTGAGAGCCGTGTACCAGTGTCGCCCGGACTCGTTGACGAAGATCGGGTGCGCCTCGAGCTTCATGTCGCGGAGCAGACCCAGCGTCAACAATGAATCCTTTCCTCCGCTGGAGAGCACCGCGTGCCTGGAGGGATCGACCCGCCATCCGCCCTTCGACTCCGGCTCCCCTTGCGCGTCGATTTCGATCGCCGCGCGCAGGTAGCTCTGCCGGCGCTCGACCTCGATCTCGGCGGCGGGTCCGGTCAGGAAAGGGTTCGGTTTGAGGAACTTGTTGACGTAGATCTCGCGGGCCGTGTTCTCGGCAAAACGCTCCAGGAACTTCCTGTCGCGCTCATCGAACAGACCTCGGAAAACGATCCGGTCGCAGAACAGACCGTAGTTGAGGGCGACCTGCGCCGTCGCCATCGCGGCAAGGTTCGCCGAGCCGGCGCTGTCGTCGAAGACGTCTTCTTCGAAGCGATAGACCATGTCGGTCGACTCGCGCTTCCCTTTCCGGACGACGGTGTAGGCGGTGGTTACTCGCCGCGGTTCCACGCGCACGGGGCCGACCTCGAGCGTGTCGAAGACCCGCAGCTCGTCGATGGAGATCATGCACGGGCTCTCTTCAGAAACGGCCGAACGGCGTCGACCAGCCGGGATGGTCCCTCGCGGAGCACATCCACCGCCGGGATCCCGATCGAGTCGCCAATCCAGTCGCACACGGCCTCGACCTGATCCTCCGTCATTCCCTCGTGGTTGATCGTGATGGCAATTACCGGTCTGTCCGAGAGCAGCTCGACCGCCTCGATCTGCCGCTTGAGCGGGTGTAGCTTGTGCTTGGGGAAACCATCGTAGTTCTTACGCGCGGGTGCATGCTGCAGCACGACGGCGTGGGGCCGTCCCGCGGCCAGCAGCTCGAAGCCGCCGGGATAGGCCGGGTTCATCAGGCTCCCCTGCCCTTCGAGCACCATGACCTCGGGAACCTGCTCGTTCCAACAGCTCCAGATCGCGTGCTCGATCTCGCCACTGACGAAGTCGTTGATCAGGGAGTCGAGCACGATTCCGTAGCGTGCCCCCTGCAGCCACGAAGTCTGTCCCGTACCGATCATCTCGGCTGAATGGCCCGCTTCGGTGAGGCCGTCCACCAGCATCCACGCGGTCGTGCGCTTGCCAACCGCCGAGTCGGTTCCGAGGAGGGCGATGTGGAAGGAGTCGACCTCTTCGATCTTCCCGGTGAAGAAATGCAGCTCGGATCGCGGAGGCGGTTTGCGTACGTCGCGGAGCTGGACTCTGCGGCGTTCGGCCATCGCGGCGATCTGCGGATCCTCAGAGATAAAGTCGTGAAGGCCGCAATCAACGTTCAGCCCGATTCCCACAGCCTGCGTGATTGCTCCCCTCGTCACCGTATCCAACCGACCGCCGTCGGGCGCCAGCCCGACCACGAAGTGTGTCGGAGTTCGTAGCTTCATCGCCGCCAGCAGTCCGTCGACGACCGGGATCTCGACCGGCCGACCGTCAAGAAAGTTCCCCGCGTCCTCGCCCGCGTGTGTCGAGTCGATCACGCACGTGACCTCGTATCGCCGACTACGTCGGATGAGGCCATGCGCGGTCTTGCCGTTGGTCGTGCCGAACGCACCCTGACAGTAGACGATGGCTCGGCCCTCTGGGAATCGGTTCATGATTTGCGTCCTGTGAGAATCGCGACGTAACGATCGTTGGGAATGGACTCCGTCTGGTGCCGTTCCAGTAGCGCCCCGAGCCCCGCCGTCGCCGCGGGAAGAACGCTCAGCCCTTGCTGCTCCCGGACGATCTTGGAGAAACGGAGCATGTTACGGTCGCTGACGTATGAGGCCCAGCCGGAGGACCCCCGGATGCTGTGAAGAGCGTGATCGCCGTCGATCGACGACCAGTTGATCAGCGGTTCGTTGACGGCGGTCTCACGGATCTTCTCGGGACGCAGGTCTTCACAGGTCGCTGCGTTCTTCCGGTAAGCCTGCACGATCGGGTTCTTGCCAAAGGACGAGCCTGCGACCATCTTCGGGATGCGCGAAGTCTTGCCCCTGCGATAGAGGCTGACGAAACCCTTGTAAATCCCGGCGAGCGTCGTTCCGTTCGATACGGGTACGGCCACCGCCGCAGGCGCATCGCGCAGCTCGTCGTAGATCTCGTACGCGATCTCACCGTAGGCCCGAAGCTGGAGGGCGGTGTTGGCCCCTCCAGGGTTTGCGTCGTAGATCTCGTCGTCGCTCGCCCGCTTGCGCGAAACCTTGACGACGGTCTCGTAGTCCCCGGGCACACGCAGTACCGTCGCGCGGTACTGCTCGATTTCCCGAGTGCGCCGGGTCTGGTAACTCTCCGGCACGTAGACGATGCATTGCAGACCCGCCAGGGAGGCTGCGAAGGCGACCGCGACTCCGTAGTTGCCACACGTCGCTACGGTGATGGCGTCGAACCCGCGCCGCAGCGCATCCATGACCTGCGCGAAGGCGATTCTATCTTTCTGGGTGCCGGAGGGATTGTCACCCTCGAACTTCAGGTAGATCTGGCGCAGTCCGGTCTCGCGCTCGATGTTCCTGGCCCGGGACAAGATCGTGTCGCCGACCTCGGATTCGTAGACGTCTTCGTAGGCCTCGAGCCGTTCCTCGATCGGCCTGGTGGTGTCCGAGCAGGTCTTGCGGACAGCGGCAAGGTCGGCCTGGATCGCCGCGAGCGAGGACTCGGCCCCGTCGAGCAGATCGACTTCGGCCGCTTCATTGCTCTTCTGATCCTCGTCGGAATCGATTGTGGTCATGGCGGCGCGGTCACCGGCGCGTGGGGCGCGGCAAGTGTTTTGGTGGCGTGTCCGGCCGCGGCGGTCGCGGCTCGGGATGACCCTGCGCTTCTCGTTCCGCGTCGGCGGGATCGGCCGAATCCGGTCCACTCTCTTCGGGCCGCTCGTTCGTACGCCTGTCTCTTCGTCCTGGCGTCTCGTGGATCATGCTGTCTCCCTCAGGCGCTTGGTCGATCTCGGTGGGCGCTTCACGAGATCGTGTTTCGGCTCGCCGTTGAAACCGTAGTTCGTCACCGAAATGGCGTTCCCCGAGTGCCGGTAGCCTTCGACCCAGACGTCCTTTCCAAGGAAACGAGCGAGCTCGCCGCCGATCCCGCGCCTCCCGTCGATACGATATCTGCGGTCGTCATCGGTCACGAGGGCAATGGAGTAGATTCTGCCGAACTCCTCCCAGCCCCCCGGAACGAGCACGCCATTAAGCCTCGTCAGTTTGCGGTTCATCGTCCGCTCCTTTCGTCCTTCTCTCTAGCCCCCGACAACGCTGTTGAGGGCCTGGACCCCATCGATTTCAATAAGGGTGCCAACGGAGCGAAAGAGGGCATCTCTTGGGAGAACGTTATTCATTACAACAACTTATAAGGATCCAGACCTGTAGCGGTCAGGGAAGGCAGCAGGGATTTCGGGCCTTGACACCCGAAAGAACCGGGTGTAAACCTGCACCTATTCGGAGCCTGTATGCTGGTCCACGTGCTCTTGGCGGTCCGAAGTGATTCGGATAGGGCCCGGCTGAATCGACTACTGCGACGACGAGAAGTCCTGCTCCGGGATGCGTCCACCGAGTCCGATCTCCTGGGACAGGTTTCGGGATCGGACTTCGATGTGCTCGTCGTGGGGCGCGATCTTCTTTCCGATCACCCGGAGAGCGTGATCCAGTCCGTTCGGTCGCTGCCCGAGCGCCCGGAAGTGGTGGTTCTCACCGAACATGAGGATGCCGAGGAACGCGCTTCCCTGCTCTCGCACGGGTGCCTCGGCGTGCTCGATCGGGGATTGAGCGACAACGCGCTTCAGAACGCTCTGACGGCTCTGATCGAGCGCCGCCGCGAAGAGGCGACGAACCGCCTCCGCGCCGACCGGCCCGAGGAGCAGTACAGCCTCAACGATTTTGTTTCGGACAGCCCGACGATGCAGATCTTCCTCGATCTGGCTCGCAAGGTCGTCCGTGCCGACACGTCGCTGCTCGTCCTCGGCGAGACAGGAGTGGGGAAAGAGCGGATGGCACGCGCGATTCACGCCGAGGGCCCGAGATCGAGTGGTCCCTTCCTGGCGGTCAACTGCGGGGCCCTCCCGGAGAGCTTGCTCGAGAGCGAGCTGTTCGGTCACGAGGAGGGAGCGTTCACGGGAGCCACACGCGCGCGGAAAGGCTACTTCGAGCTGGCACACCGCGGAACGATCTTTCTCGATGAGGTCGGAGAGATGCCTCTCCACCTTCAGGTGAAGCTGCTACGCGTGCTCGACGAGCATCGCATCCAGCGTGTCGGAGGCGAAAAGGCCATCGATGTGGACGTGCGGGTCATGGCCGCCACGAACAAGAATCTGGAGGCGGAGGTCCAGGCGAAGAGCTTTCGAGATGACCTGTACTACCGACTCGCGGTCGTTACTCTGGAGATCCCGCCGCTGCGGGAGAGGCGAGAGGACATCCCCAAACTCATCGACAGTTACCTGGAGCATTTTCGTCATCAGACGGGCAAACTCGTCCAGCGCGTGAGCGACGATGCGATGCAGGCTTTGGTTCGCTACGATTGGCCGGGGAACGTCCGGGAACTCGTGAACGCGATCGAACGCGCGGTTCTCATCGTCGGTGGCGAAGAGGTACGGCTATCAGATCTGCCGGATCGCGTCGCGAGTGGGCAACCCCGGGTTGCGGGATCGGGAGCCGGTCTTCGATGGAGCTCCGGGACCCTGCCGAGCGAACTGCTCGAGAAGCCACTCGTGGACGCCAGGCGTGAGGTTACCACCGCCTTCGAGAGGAGCTACCTCACGAACTTGCTCCGATCCACGGAGGGGCGGATCGGTGAGACCGCGGAGAGGGCCGGTATCAACGAGCGGTCTCTGTATGCACTGATGCGTAAGCACGGCCTGCAGAAGGAAGACTTCCGTCCGCGCCGGCGGCGTTGAAGCGTCGCGGAGTTTGCCGTGGCCGAGATGGCACGTCGATTGGCCGAGGGTTTGTGGCGCTGGGTCGCCCCCCATCCGGCCTGGACGTCCGATACCGCGGGCGCCATCAACTGGGAACGACTGGTCGGCTGCATCTACTACGAGGGCTCCGACGCGTTGGTGCTGATCGACCCCCTGGTCCCGCCCGCGGGCACTCCGGACGAGCAGCGTTTCTGGACGGCCCTCGACCGGGACGTGG
>JBFJTV010000147.1:0-7007 GCA_041625075.1 Candidatus Polarisedimenticolaceae bacterium
CCGACGACGAGCACGGCGGCGGGAGCCCCGAAGCGGGCGGCACCGGCGCTCCCGATTTGAAGATCCTCCTCTCGATCCGGGAAGATTGGCTTGGCTCTCTTCAGGAGCTGGCTCACAAGATCCCCGGGATTCTGGGTGCCCGGTTTCGACTCGGTCCGTTGGAGAGGGACAACGCGCACCAGGCGATCGTGCGTCCGGCCGCCATCGAGGACGAGCGAGTCCACACGCCGCCGTTTGAATACCATCCGGATGCCGTCGAGGCGATCCTCGACTTCCTCTGTCGACGGAAGATCGGCGGGAAGATGACCCCGACGAACGAAGTCGACCCGAGCCAACTGCAGATCATTTGCCAGCACCTGGAGCAGTTAACGCTCGAGCCGGGCCACCGACCCGTGATCACGATGGACGATCTGGGGGGCGGTCGTGACCGCGTGTTCGAAGTACTCGAAGGCGTCCTCGAGCATTTCTACGAGCAACAGACGGCAAAGGCCGCCGGACGTCTTCGCGTGCGCCAGGTTCGCAAACTCTGCGAGACGGGACTCGTCGTTGAGGGTCGTCGGGTCAGTCTCGACCAAGCGGTGATTCGCGCGCGCTACGGAGTATCGGCCGAAGAGCTTCGGCGGCTTGCCGACCTGCACGTGCTCCGGGCCGTTCCCAGACTCGACAGCGTGTACTACGAATTGAGCCACGATACCCTCGTGGAGCCGGTTCTGGCCGCGCGCGCCAGGCGCGTGAAGTCGACGCGACGCACGGCGCTGTTCTCCGCGGCGGTGGCCGTGTTTCTGGCCCTGGTCGTCACCGGCTACTTCGTGGCCGATCTCGTCATGCCCTCGAAAGAGCTTCGTCTCAGGAGTTTCCTGGACGAAGTTGAGGACGCGCGGGTCGACCTCGATACCGACCCCGTGCCCGCAATGATCCGGCTCGTGGACCTCGCCTCGGCAGCCCCCGAGGTGACGGGCAGAGAGCTTCCCGCCAAGCTCCGGCTCGCGCTCAGCCAGGCAGTTCACAAGGTCCGCGAGACCCGCGCGATCCCGCTTCCTCACCCGCAAGAGGCGGACACGAGTGCCCTCAGCGCGAGGGGCGAGCGTGTGGTGGAGCTGGGTGGCGACGGTGCGTTGTGGATCCGAGCGTTCGGCGGTCGCACGACACCGCTCGGTGAGGGGTCCAAGTCACCAACCCGGGTTGCCACGGATCCGACGGGTCGGCGCATTGCCGCGATCACGGACAACGGCAAGCTCACGGTATGGGACGACGACGGCAATCGTCTCCGCGAGCTCGTTCTTCCCTACAGCGCGAACGAGACGTTCTGGTTGGGATTCGACCCGAAACCGTGCGGAGAGAGCTACTGCCGCCTCGCCGCGCTGAGCACCGTCGGTCGGTTGGCGGTATGGGACGTCGCGCGGGGAGACGATCGTCCGGAGGTACGCGACCTTCCGTTGCCCGCCGAGGAACTCGCATCGTTGGCATGGGGTACACGCCCGGCGACCGAAGGCTTCGTCGTGGTGGCCACCGACAAGGCAGGCCGTTTGGTCATCCTGAATGATGAAGCAGCGCAAGAGGAGCGATCCAACGTCAGCAATCTGAGCGCCGTCGCACTGCGTACCGATGGGAAGATGATCGCCGCCGCTGACGATCGAGGAATCTTGAGGTTGTGGGACCTTAACGGATCCCCCGTCGGAGAGCCTTTTGGCGGTGGGCTTGGCGCCGTCACCTCGCTGTCGTTCTCTGCCGACGGGAGCCGTTTGGCCAGCGGCGGAGCCGATGGCAAGATCCGGATCTGGAACCTGGAGGGTGAGCCCGTTCAGGTTGAGCAGGCGACCCATTCGGACTCCGCAGCGGTATCCGCACTGGCCTCGAGTTCGGACGATACCTGGCTGGCCAGTGGGGGGACGGGCGGAAATGTCCGGCTATGGGACTGGGACGGAGTCACCGAGGGGGTACCGCTCAAGGGCCACCGGGGGAAGATAACCGCGATCGCCTTCGACCCATCCTCGTGTCAGGCCGGTAGCAGAAACTGTCGAATCGCCAGCAGCAGCAAAGACGGTACCGTTCGGTTGTGGGACGTCGAGAGGGATCTCACCATCGACATACTCGATTACGGGGCGGCCCGGGGAAATGAGATCGAGTGCGTGGCGTTCAGTTCGAGCGGTTCATTCCTGGTCACCGGGGCCGCAGACGGTGTCGTACGTCGGCAGGCACTTGGTGGCGAAGGGCCGCCCGAGGAGATCGGGGATCACGGTGGCTCGGCGGTGCTGTCCGTAGCTTTCAGCCCCGAGAAACGGTACGTCGTGAGCGGCGGTCGGGACGGGCAGGTTCGAGTTTGGAATCTGACCCGAGAAGGCGAGGAGATCGCGAAGCTCGGAGACTTTCGGAGGTATGTGCACTTCGTGGCGTTCTCGCGTCCCGAGTCCGGTAACCCTGCACTCGTCGCAGCGAGCTACGGTGGCACGGTCCAGGTCGTTCCGGAACGACACCTCGGGACAGCTCAGCCTCGATACAGTACGAAGTTCACCGTTCATCAGAGCTACCTTACGACCGTCGCACTCCTTCCGGACTTGACCCAACTCGTCACGGCGAGCTCGGACGGAAAGCTGCAACGATGGGAGCTCGATCCCAAGAACAAGAGTTGGGAGCCGCAAACGCGACCGTTCGGCGCGAACGACCTCCCGATAAACAAGGTCTCTGTCTCCCGACAGAAGACGATTGCAAGCGCCAGCGTAGACGGAACGATGTATGTCTGGGACTTTGACGGCAACCGCGTCATCGACGCGCTCCGTGGACATGACAGCGAGATCGTCGCACTCGAATTCGATGAGAGTGGAAACGGGCTCTGGAGCCTGGACCGCGATTACCTACGAGCTTGGGATGTTGGGCTCGTCTATGGCAAGGCCGGGGTGTCGGAGGGGGACAAGTCCGCCTTGGCGACCGGCTTTGTCGACGAGAAGACGATCTACACGGTCCGGACCGACGGGACGCTTTCGCACCGCTCGACCACCGGCACACCCCTCGAGGAGTTTTCCGGCGAGCTCGAAGACGACATCACGACGGTCGCGTTCAGTCCCGGGGGGTGGATCGCAGCCGGGCGCGCCGGCGGGTCGCTGACCCTATGGAACGCTAACGGTAGTCCGCGCCGGGGGCTCCGCTGTCTTTCGGACGAAGATGCCGAGAGCGGGGTAGAGATTGCGGCGTTGGCCCTCGATCGGAACGCGGACCGGGTGTTTTGCGGTAATTCGAAGGGTGAGGTCTGGAGGCTGGGAAGGACGAACGGCCAGGAACTCGTGATGGAGACCGCGTCCGATCCTTCCGATGCCCTTCGCACGTTGGCCGTTGACGTCAGCGGGACGACGCTGGCTTCGGGCTGGTCGAGCGGCGACGTCCGCGTGTACAGGCTGACGGACGAAGACACCGAGCTGATGAGTGATTTCACCGCTCACGACGCACCGGTTACCGCACTGGCAATCCGGGGGAACAGCACCGTGGTGAGCGCAGGCGCGGATCACCAGGTTTCCTTCTGGGATCTGCAGGGAAAAAGCGTGGCAGTTTCGACGGTGATGTTCGACGCCCCGGTCGTCGCGCTTTCGTTCGACGCCGAAGAGCAGGATTTTGTGGGGCAAGCCTCCGATGGCAGGAACCGGGTATTGCACCCCCGCGAGGATTGGCTCCGCGAGGCGTGCCAGCGACTCCGGGATCACCCTCGGGCGACGGGTACGAGCGCCAAAGCGTTCTGCGAGAGGAGGTAAAAGGCGCTTCAGTCGACAAGTCCCTCTTCTCTGAAGTACCGGAGGGCTCCGGGGTGTATCGGCGCGACTCCCAGGTTATCGATCATGTTGCGTTCATCGAGATCCGCCAGGGCGAGATCCCTTCCTCTTAGCTTGTCGAGCCCCCGGAACACCTCACGGGTGACCGTGTAAACGAGATCCTCGGGCACGCCCTCCGACGAACAGACGGTCGCCCAAACGCCGATCGTTTGCACTGGGTTTTCGTTCAGCGCATCGGGGTACCGCTCTGTCGGGATCGATGTAGCGCGATAGTAGGGGTGCTCGTCGGTCAGCAGTCGACTCAGAATCGATTCCTCAATCTCGACAAACCGGACTCGAACGGATGCCGTGGCTTCTCGAACGGAGTCGTTCGGGTGTCCGACGGTATAGATAAGCGCGTCGATCTTCCCTGCCGTCAGAAGGTCCGGTGCGTCGGGGGAGTCCTCCTCCCTCGCGACGATATCCCGTTGCCAGTTGATCCCGGCAGCGCTTAGCAACTGTATCGAATTGACACGGTTTCCCGAGCCGGGGCGCCCGATGTTTACCCGCTTTCCGCGGAGGTCGGCAACCGACTTGATGCCGCTCTCTTCGGTCGCGACGATGGTGATTGCTTCGGCGTGTAGAGAGAACAGGCTTCGCAACAGGAGTTGAGGCCGACCCTCCCACTCGTCTCCCAGACCGTTGAACGCGCGATACTGCACGTCGTCCTGCAAAATCCCGAATTCGAATTCTCCGGACTGGATGCCCTTGACGTTGGCCACCGAGCCCGCAGTTTCCTCAACTCTCATTTGCACGCGGTACAGGTCGTGCTTCGCGTTCACCAGTCCGGCGATTGCGCTCCCCGCGTGATAGTAGACGCCAGTGGCTCCACCCGTTCCGATCACGGCATGACGGTCCTCGGGGACAACGGGTTCCGAGGAGGGACAACCGACCACAAAAACGACCAGGGCGAGCAGAACAACGTTCTTCACGATGACGCGATTATGCCATACGCCGGTAGCCGCCGGCCTCGCGGAGCCAGCGCGGGAGTTCCATCGAGCACGCCTGGTAGACCGCCCTCAGATGCTCGATGATCGCCGGGTGCCTCTGGACCTCGGCCATCTGATCAGGCATCGAGCCGCGAAAGCCGACCTGCACGAGGAGCCCCGCACACGCGAGATCGCCACGCCCGGGCGTGGCGCGACCCTGAAGAAACGGTCCACCCTCGAGCCCCTGCTCGACCATTTCGAGCGCGCGCGAGAACTCCACGTGGATTCGCTCGGCCGATTTCCCGCCATGGCCGACGAGCCCGATGCGCTGCCGCTGTTTCGGCAGAAAGAACCTGCGCACCGCAAAGCGCCCGGGGGCCGCCATGCGACCAAAGAGCGCCGAGAAGAACCGCTCGCTGACCTCGGGATCGACCCATCGCAGCCAGAAGCCCACCCAGTACATCGTGTCGGTGGCGAAGTGCTCCCACAAGCGGTCGCGCAAACGCGCGTCGGGCTCCGCGGGGCTCAGGCCGGCGTCGGGGAATCGCTTTTCGAGCTCGTCGAGGATCGCGACCGAATCGGGAATCCTTCTTCCGTCGATCTCGAGCACCGGAAGACGCCTGGTCGCGCTGAACCGGCGCACCTCCCTCGGCGACCGGAGGTAGACCGTATCGTAGTCGGCCCCCACGCGGCGAAGCGCGAGCTCGACCTTGACGCATGGTGACGAGACCGAGCTGATGCCGCTGCCTCCGGGATATTGATAAAGCTTCACACGCTTGCCCTCCGGGCCACGCTACATCGAGATCGAGCCCTTGCGAAAGTCCGTGGCCCCGATCAGAGCGTTGATGACGACCGGTAACCCTCGCCGCGACGCCTCGAGCGCTTCCCGCAACGCCGGTCGCACGTCTTCGGGCCGTTCGATCTTCAACCCATGCCCGCCCAATCCGTGTGCCACCGTATGATAGTCGGATCGCCGCAGCGCGCAGCCGGTGTCGTCCTTCAAGATCTCCACCTGCTCGCGCGCGATCTGCATCCAGCACGCGTCGTTGCCGATGACGGCGATGACGGGCAGGCCGTGCCGGACCAAGGTGTCGATCTCCATCAGGCCGTACCCCGCGGCGCCGTCACCCCACAACAGCCAGACGTCGCTTTCGGGTCGGCACAGCTTGGCCCCGAGGGCAAAGCCAGCGCCGACGCCAAGCGTGCCGAAGACCCCGGGGTCGAGCCACGCGAGCGGCCCGCGTGGGCGAACGATGTACGAGGCGGTCGCCACGAAGTCGCCGCCGTCGCCGACAAGCACGGTGTGGTCTTCGAGTGCTTCGTCGATCTCGGTGCAAAGCCTCAGCGGATTGACGAACTCGGTCTCAGCAGCCGCCTGTGTGGCGATCTCGTCGTCACGCGCGCCGTCGCGCTCGCGTAACTGCTCGAGCCAGGGGCCCCACCGCTCTGACGGTTCCGAAAGCGAACCGCCGAGCCGAATCAGGAACGAGCCGGCATCGCCGGGAACGGCAAGGTCGGGTCGGCGGTTGAGAGTGAGATCGCGATGGCTGCGATTGATCGAGACGAGGTAACTGCTGCGTCGGATGTGCCGGCCATAACCGAGCCTAAAATCGCACGGGACCCCGGCAAGCAGCACGACATCGGCCTCGCGCAGTGCCTTGCGCCGCCCGTGACGGAGATGCAACGGGTGGGCACGTCCCAGAAGACCGCGAGCCATCCCGGAGAGATAGACGGGGATCCCGAGGCGTTCGACAGCGGCGCGGATCTCGGCGACCCGTTCGGCCTCGAGCACGGTCTGGCTACCCACCAGCAGAACCGGGCGTTCTGCTCTCGCGAGACGGTCGGCGGCGCGCCGCATGCGGTCGCCGTCGGGCTCCGGCGGGTGGGGAACCTCGGACTCGGGTCGAACCGCGTCGTTCGCACCCGAGAAGATCTTCTCGACGTGGCGGTTGACATACCAATCCTTCAACTGGTTGACGAGACCGCCGCCGGCCTTCGGGGACGAGCGATACCAGTCACGGACGACGGTTTCGTCGTAGAGCAGGTCGACGGGGCATTCGACCACCACCGGACCCGGTACGCCTTCTCTTGCGTCGTGCACCGCCCGGACGATCGCTCCGGCAAGATCGCGCACACGATCGACACGCATCATCGACTTGACGTGCGGCCGCAGCAGCCCTGCCTGGTCGATGTCCTGAAGTGCGCCACGTCCCTTCAAGATGGAGGGGGCGCTACCGACGATCAGCACGATCGGGGACTGCGCGAGCTGCGCGTTCTTGAC
>JBFJTV010000148.1:0-6974 GCA_041625075.1 Candidatus Polarisedimenticolaceae bacterium
CGGGCTACCCCTTATGTACGCCGTCCGGCCGGAGGCGCCAAGGAGAAAAGGTGCGATTTTCGCTCCGCCTTCGTCATCCGGATGCGGGCGCCCCACCGTCCCGCAAAAAGAAAACCGCCCCCGAAAACGGGGGCGGCTCGTCTTTCGAGAAGGATGGACCGGTTGTTACGGACAGTCCTCGAAGATGTCACGCGTGACCTCGACGCCGTCGAAGCGCGCCGGGCCGATCGGGCCGTGGCTGCCGACTGCGCAACCGCTCTTCGCGCGCATCACGTACGCCCACACGCTTCCGGCCGGCGGATCCTGGATGTCGATCGTGGGATCCGGAAGGCACGTTCCCTGTGTCAGGTCGAACGTGTCTTCGGCACGGACCAGCTCGTAGGTCGTCACCGCAACCGTCCCGCCGAGCTCATCAGGCGCCGTGAACTGGAACGTCGTCCCGGACACGTCCGAGCCGAGCAGGAGATCGGTGACCTGGCTGGGCTGTCCCCACGATCCGGCGTCACCGTCGTTACAATCGCACGCGCCGTAGGTATCGGCGTCGCCGTCGGTGCCCGAGGCGCAGCTCGCCGGAGCACGGGCAAAGAAGCTCACCGTGTCGGTCGGGTCGTCGAACGGACCGAGGATCAGATTCCCTGAACCCAGAGGCACCGTCGTGTCGAACCGGAAGTTGTACAGCGTGCCCCACCGGATCGCGTTTCCGTCGGGGTTCGCCGACGAGTCCTCGACGGTGCGCCACGTGATGAAGTCACCGTTGCGCTCCCAGACCCAGTCGGTGCCGTCAAACGGCTCACCACTGTGATATTCGACATCGTGGAATCCGATGTTGGTGGCGTAGGCGATCGAGGGAAGCGGGACCGTAAACTCGCCGATATTGCGGCCCGAGGTCTGGTTGTGGACCGCGAACTCGTAGTGCCACGTGCCGTCGCCGTTGTCGGTCGCCTTGTAGCCGACGTTGACCTGACCGCAGTTGCCCAATCCGGGGTCGCACCCCGGCGGGTCTTCGGGAATGCCGACAGCAGTAACCTTCGCACCTGGATCATCGTCCTGCCACGCGTAAATCGCGGCCAGCTCCCGAACCGTGATGTCGGTCAGGTTGAAATCGAAACCGCCACCCGACTCGAACACGTCGATGTCGCGGTAAGAAGTGCTGTTGTTCATCCGCCCCGCTTGCGAGTCGTCAAGCGCGACGTACTGGCCCTCGACGTAGTAGGACGCGCCGGGGTTGAGCACAGGGTCGAGATCGTTGTTGTGGACCTGCAACCGCTTGTAGAGCGTGTCGCCCGTGTTGCTGAAGTCCGTCGGAGGCCACAGGTAAACGCCGGTGGCCGCGTTGACCTCGAACTTGGGGCCCATTCCGTCCTGGTCGCCGTTCAGAAACGCCGAGTAGGGATCCGAGCAGTAGATGCCGAGCTGGTTCCCCGTTCCCGAGGGCTGGCACGGGTTCTCCGGCGTCGCGCACACGCCCTGCTGGAGGGCGGTGAAGCCGTGCTTCAGCCACGCCTGCCCGATCTGCTCGAAACGACCGTCCTTCAGACGGAACATGTTCTGACCGATCACCGGGTGGTTGACGCCCGAGGCGAACCAGTCGAGCCAGCACGTGCCGATGTTGCACGAGGTCGTCCCGACGGCAAAGGCGGTGATATTACCGATTTCGCCGTACCGCAGCTTGTTATGGAGGTCGCCGACGATGACGTCGGGGAATTCACCCTCCTCGCAGGTCTGCTGAGCCTGCGCCGAGGAGGCGAGAACAAGGAAAGCAAAGACGAGACCGATCCAGACCAGTGAACTTCTGGCCGGACCTCTACGGGCGTACCGTCGGATCATAATCCCCCCTTCTCCAGGACGATCAAGAAGCACCACTACGGAATTTCTTCGCGGATGGGATGGAAATCCCCCCAACCAAGTACGGTATCACCCGGTTCAAGGCGACACGCGGAGGATTTACCCTGATAACCACCAGGCGTCAATCTTTCATTATTAAGGGCCGCCCAAAAGGGTGACCCCCGGGGGACGCACCCACCTCCCACCGCTCGGTCACGAACGCCCGGAAACTCTTCAAGTGATTGACTGTAAAAGCTTTGGGCGCTGCGCTGCGGCGACTCCTTCCCGGGGCGGAGCGCGGACGCAGGGTCCGCTGCCGTCAAGGACCCGCGGGGTCCTCGAGGCGCTCGATCAGCCGGGGGAGGTGGAGGCGCGCCTCGGCCGCGCCGGGGTTCAGCTCGATGGCGCGCTCGAGCGCCGAAACGGCCTCTGCGGTGCGCCCCAGCGCCTCGAAGGCGAGACCGAGCTCGACCTGCACGTCGGCGTCGTCGGGCATCAAGTCACGGGCGGCGACGAGCTGCTCGACCGCGGCGTCGAGCTTCCCCTGCCGGCGGAGGATGCCGCCGGCGTTGTAACGCGCCGGTCCGAAGTCGGGTGCCTCCTCGGCGCACGCGAGGTAGTAGCCCAACGCCTCGTCGTACCGCCCGGAGAACGCGAGCAAGCCGGCCAGCTCGTAGAAATCCTTCGCGCTCGGCTCCTCGACGAGCTCGATCTTCCGCGCCATGACCTCCGCCGCCTCCGGCAGCCGTCGCTGCCCGACCAGAAAATCGGCGAGGTTCTGGAGCTGACCCGCGCTTTGCGGCGCGAGGGCCACCGCCTCGCGGATGGCCGCCTCGGCCTGGGCCGGTTCGCCCCGAAGGAGGTGCCCCCACGCGAGACCGAGCTTGATCTCCGGAACCCCCGCCAGACCCCACCGATCGGCCTGCCGAAAGTGTCGGAACGACTTCTCGGCAGCCTCGTGGTGACTTGCCGGGTAGGTCCGAAGCCGGAACTCGCCGCTAAGGACTTCCGACTGTGAGGCCAGCGTTCGATTCAGGTGGTAGCTCCCGAGATGGCGGTGCCACTGCACGTAACCGCTGTGGATGCTGAAGACGAGCCACGCCGTGGTCAGCGTCGCGAAGATCCAGCCCGCGGGTCGCACCGAGCCTCCCGACTTGAGAGTCAGGTTCTGGATCCGCACGCCGGGTTTACTCCACAGATGCCACAGCTGGAGCGCCAGGTATGCCGTGATCCCGCCGAGACCCGCCGACATCAGAAGCGGCGGCCCGTCGTAGAGCCCGCGAAAGACGAGCCACGTCGTCACCATGAAGATCACGGCGACGAACACTTCCTCGGCGAGCGAGAGGTTGTAACGCCGGCTCGGCTTGCCCGCGGGCTTGCCGCGGAGGGAGGCGGGCTTCCCGAACCCGAAGTACAGCGCGTTCTTGGGACAGACGCTGATACAGTCGGTGCACTTCATACAGCCCGGATCGACCACCGCCCCGTAGAGCCGGACCTCTTCGTGAACGCGAACGTTCGACGTGCACGTCGCCGTGCAGTGACCGCATTGCTCGCAGTCGTCCGTCACGAGGATCTGTCCGGGTGCAAAGCGGTCGAAACCTCCGAAGAACGCGCCGTACGGACAACCGTAGGTGCAGAAGCCCTTGGCGCCCAGCGTATAGACCGCCGCGAACCCCACGGTGGCGAAGGTCAACACAGCAAAGACCGGTCCCGGGAAGGTGTCCCAGAACCCGGTCGTCATGAGGTGGTTGCTGAACCCGGGAAAAGAGGTAGGAGCGCCCGCGAACAAGAATCCCTGCACCGATGCCAGTGGTCCCCAGTCGAAAGACATCGCCCACGGCGCGAGCCACCGCCGGACGGTCGGCCAGACGAACATGTAGAGCGCCACGGTCCACGGTGCGTAGATCAACAGCCGCGAGCGGAACGGCCGCGGGCGTACGCCGAGCTTCTTCATGATCCAGGCACAGATGTCCTGGACCGCGATGATGTGACAGGCCCACCCGCACACCCACCGGCCGAAGATCAGCGTCAACAGCAGCGCCGCTGCGAAGAAGATGAACCCCGCGTTGAGGTACCCCAGCTCGAGCGTGTACATCGACTCCGAGGGCTCGACCGGAGAGAGGGTCCGCCCGGCGACGAGGAAGTGGATGATGTGGCCAACGATAAGGACGTGAACGGCCGTCAGGACGATCGCACGCCATCTCGCGTGGGTGGACTTGCGGACCATCGCGAGCTTGCCCTGCCCGACGACCGGCAGACGCGGGTCGGAGGTGTCGGTATCGACACCGACGTCGCATCCGGACCGGACCCGGCCAACTCGTTCTCCCACAGGCATTCTCCGGCTAGGTCGATCGCTAAGATACCCGTGATCCTGGGCACGGGCCAACCGCGCCGGACGGTTCGGGACCAAGATCACCGCAATAGTCCCCTGGGTTCCATTGCGTGGCTTCTCCTTTCGGTCTACCCCTGAAAACCACACGGCCACCCTGCACGGTGTTTCGACGTGGGCCGGGGTCAGCCATGAGCCGCGCGATTCGGATTGCGTCGTCTGTGTCGGTCGCGGTCATCTTCTTCGTGAACGCGATCTCCGCGGCAGACCCGGTACGTCTCAAGTACCTGCAACGCTACGACCACGGCATCGACATCGAGCCGAAGCACGTCATGAGCGCGAGGGTGGTGCTCGATCACTACGCGTTGATCAGCTCGTACAAGGTGCTTTGCCTGATCGACCTCGAGGTCCCTCCGCCGCTCACCGGGTGCCACAGTCTGCTCCGGGAGATGGACGCGACGACCACGACTCCCGGCCCGGACGGCTATCTCTACGTGAATCTCCGTAACGGCGGGTTCGCCGTCGTCTATCTCGATGCTTCCTCGCTGTCGCTGACGCTCGTCGACGAGTTCTCGGAGCCGGACGTCTTCTTCGACAAGATGTTCGTCGCCGGTGACCGCCTGTACGTGACCGCCCACTCGTACGGCATCCGGATCTACGACATCGCGAATCCCGCGGTCCCGAGCCTGATCGGCTCGTTGGCCACCGGGTTCGACGACGCTTTTGATATTGCGGTCATGGGAAACACCGCCTACGTCGCCGACGGCGCCGGCGGGCTGAAGATCGTCGATCTTGCCGACGAAACGGCGCCGGTCATCATCGACGGCGAGGATCCGACCAGCGCGGCGGGCACGTCCGAAGCCGTCACGATCACGAACGGCCACGTCTACGTCGCCGCGGGAGGGGCGGGAGTCGCCGTCTACGATCTCGGCGATCTCTCGAGCCGTACGCTCTACAACACGCCGGTCTGCGCCAAGAACCTCGCCCGAGTCGGAAACTATCTCGCCGTCGCCGACATCGGGGGGGTCCAGATCTTCGGTCTCGAGGCCGATGGTTCGTTGACCCCCGTCACGAGCGAGTCGGCGATGTTCCGATACCCCGTCGACCGCGTGTCGCTTCGGCTGTGGCACGGGGTCGGTGCGTGGGGCTCGGATCGCTTGCTCGTCTCCGATTGGGACACCCTCGACGTCTACGAGCTCGTCGATCCGGCGACCGAGACCCAGCCCGACATCACCCCTTCGACACAGCGCATTCGTTTTGCCTTCGACGGCGGCGCGACCGTCGCCCGGATGACCAACGATGGCTCCGGGCCACTCACGATCTCGAGCATCTACAGCTCGCACACGGCAATCAGCGTCCAGCCGAACTCCGCGGTGCTCCAGCCGGGACAGTTCGTCGATCTCTCGATCGAATACTCCGGCACGGAGCCCGCCAGCGGCCTGATCCTGGTCGAATCGGATGACCCCGACGAGGATCCGCTGCCGATCCAGGTCTACGGCGAAACGCCCTATCTCGACCCGGGCGAGCCGGCGATTCCGTTCACGCTGGAAACGTGGACGATGGACCACGAGACCAAGAGGTTCACGTACGGCACCTTCGATCTCCAGGCGCACGCCGGACGGATCGTGTACTTTCACGTCTTCGCCGTGTGGTGACCCGCCTGTCTGCCCGCGGTCGCGGACATCCAGAACACCATCGTCAAAGAGTTCGCCGGCGACCCCCGTGTCGAGGCGCTGATCATGAGCCAGATCGACCCTCGCGAGGAGGTCGAGACCTTCTGGACCAACGTCTATCTGCGGGGCCAGATGCTGTTCGACCCAGACGGCGTCACGAGCGCCGGGGACTATCTCCAGCCCGACACCGACGTGCCCGCGAGTCGCGCATACGTCATCGCGCCCGACCAGACCATCGCTCTGGCCCACTTTGGTCACAACCCCGACGTGATCATCAACACGATCTACGGTCTGCTCGGCGAAATTCCGTTACCCGGCGATTTCGACAACGACAGCGATGTGGATCTCGACGATTTCGACGCATTTACGCTTTGCTTCGGCGCTTCGGGCGGGGCCCCCGAGCCGGCGTGCCTGCCCGGCGATTTCGACGAGGACGACGACATCGATTGCTACGACTGGTACCGCTTCTTCGAAGCCTGGACCGACCCCGGAGATCCTCCCGCGTACGCGCAGTGCTCCCAGATGATCGACCTGTCCGTGAGTCGAACCGATCTGTCGTGGACGGCCGTCGACGGCGCCACCGGATACGACGTCGTCGAGGGCGATCTCCAGGCGCTTGTCGGCAGTGGCGGTGCGTTCGACGCCGCCGTCGATCAGTGTCTGGCCGATGATTCGGCCGCCACCTCCATCCCGCACACCGGCGTCCCCGTTGCGGGGCAGGGGATCTGGTTTGTGGTTCGAGGTGTGTCGGGGGCCACCGACATGACCTACGACTGTCCGGGCCCCTCGTTGATCGGCTCGCGCGACGTCGGGATCGACGCCTCCTCCTCCGCCTGTCCCTAGGGGTCTCTCGCCCCGTGTCGAACCCCGCCAGCGGGTATACTCGCCGGGATTTCCAGGGGAGCCTTCCATGCAGAAGCGATCGTTGCTCGTCGTGCTCGCGCTGTGCGTCATTCCGTGTCTCGTCATCGCCGAGGAGCCGCAATTCGACCCCGTGCTCTATCAGGCGATGGAGTACCGCAGCATCGGACCGTACCGCGGCGGGCGGGTCACGGCCGTCACCGGGGTGATCGGCGAGCCTCATACCTATTACATGGGTTCGACCGGTGGTGGTGTGTGGAGGACGACCGACGCCGGCGAGACCTGGA
>JBFJTV010000149.1:0-6911 GCA_041625075.1 Candidatus Polarisedimenticolaceae bacterium
CGACTTCGCGGCGCGCCGGATCGGGCGGGAATCTGCCTCGATCCTGGTCGACGCGATGGTCAGCGGCGTCTTCGCGGGCGATGCCCGCCGCCTCTCCCTGCGCGCGGCGTTCCCCAAGATGTGGCAGATGGAGCACGATCACGGAAGTCTCTTCCGGGCGATGCTCGCCAAGCGCCGCGAGGCGAAGGCGACGGGGAAGAAGAGCGGCGGCCCCGCCGGACCCGGCGGGACGCTCACTTCCTTCAAGCAAGGGATGCAGGAGCTGACCGACGCGCTCGCGCGCGCGCTCGGCCCGTCTCTCTCGCTCGACACTCCCATCGAGCAGATCGCCGACATGGGAGACCGGGGCTTCCGGGTCGTCCCGACCGAGGGCGCGCCGATCGACGCGGCCGCGGTCGTCCTCGCCTGCCCCTCCTGGGTCGCCTCCCGGCTCGTCGATTCCGCGGACCCCGAAATCGCAGCGGCCATGGCCGAGATCCCGTCCTCCCCCGTCGCGGTCGTCCATCTGGCCTACGAGGCCTCGGTTCTGACCGAGGAACCCGACGGCTTCGGTTTTCTCGTGCCGCGAGGTGAGAATCTTCGTATCTTGGGGGTCTTGTGGAGTAGTTGCATCTTTCAGGGGAGAGCCGGCGCCGGACAGGTGCTCCTGACCGCCATGATTGGCGGGGCACACGACCCGGAGGCCGTCACCCTGACCGACGAGGAGCTCGTGAAGATCGCCCGAAAGGACCTCGCGACGTCGATGAGGATCGAGGTCGCCCCGCGAGTGACACGGATTTTCCGGCATTCGAAGGGAATCCCGCACTACACGATCGGTCATCTCGATCGGGTCACGAAGATCGAGCGACGCCTCGAAGCCCACCCGGGTCTGTTCGTCAGCGGCAACTCCTACCGCGGAATCTCGGTCAACGCCTGTGCCGCCGAGGCCCCCCGGATCGCCGAGGCCGTCGTGCGGTTTCTCGGCGAGGGGCGGGGGTAGCCGGGTGCTGTTAGGATGTCGCGCGTTCGCGGCCGAAGAGGGGCGGGCTGGGGGGATTCGATGATCGGTACGAGGGTGAGGGGGCCGCGGCCCGCGCGCCGTGAGCGGTCGGCTCTACGCTGGCTCATTCCCGCTTTCTTTGCCGTTTCGCTCGTTGGCGTCGCGTGGGCGGCGAACACGATTCCGAACGAGGTCATGCTCCCCGGCACGCAGCCCGAGGACAACGTCGCCGCGTTCCAGTTCAACTGCGACAACTGTCACGAGAGCACCCCGAACCCCGAGTTCGAACCCTGGACGGGCTGGCAAGGCAGCATGATGGCTCACGCCAGCCGCGACCCGCTGTTCTGGGCGACGCTCGCGGTCGCCGAGCAGGACTTTCTGCCGAACGCGACGGTCGAGGATCGGGGCGGAGCGGGCGATCTTTGCCTGCGCTGTCACGTCCCCGGCGCATGGCTCCAGGGCAACTCGGTCCCGACCGACGGCAGCGGTCTTGCGGGCGACCAGGACCGCGGGATCGAGTGCGAGTTCTGCCACCTGCTGGTCGATCCCGATCAGCCGGTCAACGTCACCGGGACCGACGAGGTCCAGAACACGCCGTTCGAGGCCCACGACACCTCCACGGGCGAGGGCTACTACGGGACGGGGCAGTACGTCATCAACGGCGGCGGCACGCGTCTCGGCCCTTACTCGGATGCGGCCGCGAACCACCCGTTCCTCCAGTCGGCCTTTCACCGCAGCGGCAACCTGTGCGGAACGTGCCACGACGTCAGCAACCCCGTGGTCGGCGATCTCGCCCACAACAACGGGGCCCAGGTCCCGCTTCAGCCGGGCGAGTTCAGCGGCGTGCTCGGGTCGAACTTCACGGACAAGGCCGCGTTCAAGAACCCGCCACACAAGTTTGGAGTCGTCGAGCGGACCTTCAGCGAGTGGCTCGCCAGCGGTCTGGACGACAGGATGGTGAGTAGCTTCCCCTCTTTGCCCGCCGATCTGCAGGCCCCGACCGGGTCGATCGCGATCTCCTACGACCGGGCCTACAACGTCAGCGATCTGGACAACCCGAACCGCCCGAACTACGTCGACGGCACGCCGCGGTACTTCACTTGCCAGACCTGTCACATGTCGGCATCGACCGGTCTCGGGTGCAACCGCAACGGCGTGCCGGTTCGCGCCGATCTGCCGCGGCACGACCTGACAGGAAGCGGCTACTGGGTTCCCGAGGTCATCATCTATCAGGACGATCAGGGCACGCTGCGGCACGGCGGCGGTCTCGACCAGCTCACCCGCGACGCCATGGCGGACGGCATGGTCCGCGCCGAAGCGATGCTCCAGAGCGCCGCGACGCTCTCCGCCAACCAGGTCGGAAACGATGTGGTCGTTCGCGTGACGAACCTGACCGGGCACAAGCTGATCAGCGGCTACCCCGAGGGCCGGCGGATGTGGCTCAACGTCCGGTGGTTCGACGGCGGCGACGCGCTGATCCACGAGGACGGCGAGTACGGCCAGATCCGGACGCTGAATTTCAACAGCGTCGACTACCCGATCAACTCGATCATCGATCCTTCGAGCACCAAAGTCTATGAGGCCGACATGGGTCTCGACCAGCAGTGGGCGTCGCAGTTGATGGGGCTCGGCTACGACGGCGGGATGGTGCTCGACTACGACCGTCTGACCGACGCGCCGGCCCTGACGCTCGGGCAGCTCGCGACGTCGCCGGCGGGCACCGAGGGACACTCGTTCCACTTCGTGCTCAACAACGTGATCATCGCCGACAACCGCATCCCGCCGTATCTCTTCGACTACGACATGGCACAGGAGCGCAACGCGCTTCCGGTTCCGGCCACGCAGTACGGGAATCCGGGCACCGGAGGAACGTACGACTACTGGGACGACGTCTCGTTCGCGATCCCGGTCGGCGCCGTTCGAGCGGAGGTGCGGTTGTACTACCAGCAGACGAGCTGGGAGTACATCCAGTTCCTGTGGCTGCAGAACGACGGGCTCAACACGTTCCTCGGCCAGGAGGGCGTCAACCTGCTGGACGCGTGGCTCAACGCGGGCTCGGCCTCGAACAAGGAGCAGTCCGTCCCGCTCGAGATGGCGATGGCATCGGCCAACGTGACGGCCGCGCTGCCCGCCCCCGGCGAGGCGTCGAAGCAGGACACCCCGGCCGAGCAGATGCTCGCGGCTTACGACTCGGGCACGGGGATGGTCGACGTGTCGTTCACGCCGGCGTGCGATGCGACCGAGCACACGATCTACTACGGCGACCTCGCCAACGTCTCCGCGTACACTTACGCCGGTGCCGCATGCGCGGTCGGTTCGTCGGGATCGGCGAGCTTTGACCCTGGTCTTGCCAACGCATTCTTCGTCGTGGTCGGGAACAACGGCGCGGTCGAGGGAACGTACGGCACCGACGGCACGGACCAGCGCCCCGAGGACGTCGGGACCGCGGTGTGCGACATCCCGCAGGACCTCAGCTCGACCTGCAACTAGGTTCGTGCCCGCGAGCCAGCAAGCGGACAAAAACCGTCTCGTTTGTGGTTGACCACGACGGCGACCGGGGCCCGTTCGTGGTACGGTTGGTTGTCCCCCCTAGGGCGCCCTCTGCAGTCCCCTCACAACCCCTCTTTCCCGAGAGGGCGCCCGCACATCCGGTAAGTGTTACCGAGTTCATGCCGCGAGCCGTCGGCGCACCGTCAGGAAGACCCATCCGGCGATCGTCGCCACGAACAGCCATGGCGCCAGGAAGGTCACCGCAAAGACGAGGATGGCCACGGAGTCGGCAAGAACGTGGACTGCCGACCCGAACGCGTCGCCGATCGCCGCAAACGGTCCGGGCTTTCCCGCGCCGGACTCGGAGAGCTCGACGGTGATCGTGGAGATCGCGATCTGCTGGTCGTAATAGCGCTTCGCGCCTTCCATACTCTCGATCTCTCCGATCACCCGCGCCAACTCGCGCTCGACCTGGAGAACGTCAGCCAATGTGCCTGTACGGTTGTCGAGGATGTCGCGAAGCCTGTCGGCCGTATCGCGCTTGACCGCCAGCCGGATCTCGAGGTCGGCGTACTCCTTGGTCACGTCCTGCGTGTTGGTTCTCTCGGAGCGTACGGTCCCGAGTGGGCGGAGCTCGGTCAGTACGGCCTCGAACCGCTCCGAAGGGACACGGAGACGGATCGTGCAGCGCTGTTCTCCGTCGGCGTTCTGAAAGAACTGCGAGTCGGCCAGCACGCCGCCGTTCCGTTCGGCCGCAAAGGCGGCTTCGCGCGACGCGTCGGCGACGGCTTCGACCTCGATCTCGAGCGCGGCGTCGCGGATCAGCTTGCGATGGACGAGAACCGACGTCAGGGTCGCGAGGTCGCCCTCGGGGACGGCCCGGTCGGCCTCGTCCATCGACGCAAGAGCGACCTGCGGCGCCTTGCTCCGGGCAAGGAACTGCCCCGGGACGGCATCCTGGTACTCGGTACAGGAGACGAGCAGCAACAAGCCGAGAATCGCGACGGCCGCTATTCCTCGCGTTCCTCCAGCAATCGGAGGGTGTTGTCGATCAGGGCGGGCCCGCCGGGGTCGCCGTGCCCCGGCACCACCCACTTGGGGCCGGGATAAACCTTCCTGATTCTGCGTAGGGTTTGGGGCCAGGCCTCGAGGTCACCCTCGGCGGTGTACCCGAGACGCTTCGAGCCGGCGCTGCGGATCATGCACCCCCCGAACAGCACCCGCTCCCCCGCCACCCACACGACGACGTTGTCCGTCGTATGACCCGCGCCGAAAAAACCGGCCTCGATCGTCTCATCTCCAAGCTCGAGCCTCTCACGAGTTTCGAACGCGTGATCGGGCAACGGATTTCCCGCCTCGCGCGCGAACCGCACGGTGCGCTCGGAAGCGTACGTCGGGATCCCGCGCTTCTGCAGAACCCCGATCCCACCCATGCAGTCGCGATGGGAGTGCGTGACCACCCAGAACCGGATCGGGGCATCGAACTTCTTCTCGATCCACTTCAGGAGCTTCTCGGTCTGCTCGACCGTCCACGGTGTATCGACGCCGGCGATCCCTTCGTCGGTCACGACGATCAGACCGTTCGCCCACGCCGGGCGCTCGTTGATGGGATAGCTCGAGACGTGACGCCAGACGTTGCCCTTGACCGCGACGACCTCGAGGTCGTCCGCGATCCGGATCGCATCGTCGGCTGCGGTGGTCGCCCCGATGAGGGCGGTCAAAGAAACGAATAGCGCGCCGGCCGCCCGTGCTCGCCCGGTTCGTCTCACGGGCAAACGCGCGCCTCACGCTCCGTACCAAGGGATCCGCGGCCGCAGGAGTTTTCCGCCCCGACGAGATAGTGGTGCGCCACTCCCGCGAGCGGAATTTCCGAATCGATCGCCGTCGTGTCGGAGCCGTCGTCTTCTTCAACGCACGTCGCGATCGACTCGAAGTCCTCGGGGTTCTCGGAACGGATCGTGTCGTAGAGGACCGAGGTCCCTCCCAGCGTCGTCGGGGCACTCCAGCTCAGGGTCGTCTTGTCGGCGAGGAAGACCAGATCGCGGGCCTCTCCGGGAAGCGCCCACGCTTGATCGTCGGCGTCGTTGCAGTCGGTCGCATCGGCGACAAAGCCCGCAAGCGGCGCGCAGGCCGTCGTCGGCCGCTCCGGATCGCCGAAGGTATCCCCGTCGGTATCCAGGTACCACACCGACGCGTCGAGAGCGTCGCCCTCGTCGATGCTGCCGTCACAGTCGTTGTCGAGAAAGTCGCCGCACACTTCGGCGTTCGCCGTTCCGAGAACGGCATCGCAGTGAGTGCCGTCCACCGTACCGTCGCTGATCCAGAGCTCCCAGTCGAACTGGGTGTCGTAACCGTTGATGAACAGCGTGCCATCGGCGTTGATCATTTCGCCGGCGTGTAAGTCCGGGTCCAGCAGGACCGTGCCTGCTTCCGTTCCGTCGGTTCTCCACAGAGTGCCGCCGCCCGTGCCGTCGCCGGCACGGAAGAACAGCGCCCCGTTCATCTCCGTCATGTAGACAGGGTACCCGTCTTCGGAACCCGGGTTGATGTCCTTGACCACCGTGGTTCCCTGAAACGTCCCGTCGCTTCTCCAGAGCTCATAACCCGTGTCGGTTTTGTAGCCCCGAAAGAAGACGGCGCCGAGTGCGTTGACGGGGTCGTCCGGGTAGTAGACGCTCCCGACCGATACCGTTCCCTGCTCCGTGCCGTCGGTCTTCCACAGCTCCGAGCTGCCGCCGAAGACACGAAAGAGGACGGTCTCGTTCAAGGCGACGAACTCCGCAGGGAAGGAGCCCTGAGTCGAGCCCGGAGCGATGTCCTTGACTAGCTCGGTCCCCTGCTCCGTCCCGTCGGACTTCCATGGCTCTACCATCACGCCGACGGAGTCCGCCGCAGAGAAAACCAGATCGCCGTCGAGGTTCGCCCAGATATCCGCGTCACTGAGCGAACCGTCTGTTCCGGGAAAGATGTCCGCCACCATCTCCGTCCCAGCGGTTGTCCCGTCGGTTCGCCACAGCTCGATGCCGTGGACTTCGTCGCGAGCGCCGAAGTACAGGATGTCATCGATGATCAGGTACGCGAACTCCCACCAGAGCGAGTCGGCGAATCCGGGATTGATGTCCTTGACCAGTACGGTACCGGCCTCGGTGCCGTCGCTCCTCCACAACTCGTCTCCTACGCTGCCGTCGTTGGCCCAGAAGTACAACGCGTCGTTGAAGACGACGAAGGCGCCGCCGCCGTGCTCGGCGCCAACCTGGCGCGAGCTGGCTGATCCCGGCCAGATGTCCTTGACCATCACGGTGCCGGCTTCCGTGCCGTCGCTCTTCCACAGCTCCTCGCCGTTGACACCGTCGTCGGCGTAGAAGAACAGTGTTCCGTTGACGTTCCTGAGATGGTCGAGGCCCGGATCCGATCCGTCGGGACCGGGGTTGATGTCCTTGAC
>JBFJTV010000150.1:0-6838 GCA_041625075.1 Candidatus Polarisedimenticolaceae bacterium
AACATCCTGGTGGCCGAGGGGAAGGGCCTCCAGATGGGGACGGTCCCCTGCGACAAGAAGTGGTGCTTCCTCGAGCTCTGAAGCAGTCGGTCGGTCGCGGGGGCTCGACCTGGGTCGAGCGACGTTTACACAGCCCTGTCGCACTCTCCTTATGACGCTTGACAGTCATCCTCGTCAGCCGACCCTGTGGATGCCGAGGGTCTCCGTCTGATCATGGAGGCCCGAGCAAGCTGCCTAGCCAGCAGCAACGTTCGCTTGCTTTGACTCAGCTGTTCCTCCGTCGCGTCACTGATGTGCTTGTAGCGACGCGTTGCGTGACGCTCGCGCTCTGAAATGTGCCATTTATTCTTCAGAAGCACTAAGACATCTAGCACAAGTAGGACCGAAAGAGCAGCCGTCAGCCACGGCCAACCAGCCAAAAATGCGACGATCCAGACCGTCGGAGGTATTGTCCCGAGGTGAACGGTGGCGACACCTACAGTTGCACGGTAGGAAGTAAATGACGAAACCGAGGGCGTACTTGAGGACGTAGATGGACGCTCGGCTGTGGCGTAGACGAAGGCCTCCTGTGGTCCTTGTCTCAAGGCCGTTACGACGCCCGACGCGGATACACGCAGGAGATGGGGTTGTGAGCTTGACCAAGTCACCCGGTGGTCGACGGGGTTGCCGTATGTGTCCGTGACACGAGCCGTTAGCGGCTTACGGGTACCCACATCGATGAGCAAAGATGAGGGCAATACGTCAACGATAAGGCCCGGCTCGTCGGCGCGCCCGGTCGTCTGATTCGACAGGGGGCCGTATACCCGCTCCCCGTCGTCCGTGCGAAACGCCACGAGTTGGAAGGCGTAGTTCGTATCCGCGCCCAAGCCGTCCACCGTGCAGTCGCGGGTGGCCGCGACGCTCTCCCCCTGGACCGGGGAAGCGCAGCTGCCTTTCGTCACGTCCAGGCCATCGTCCCAGTCGAAGCTCGTGCCTTCCGCGTAGCGGACCTCGTAATCGGCGGGCACTCCGGTCCCATCGTCCACCTCGGTGAAGCGCAGGGTGATGCTCGTCTCACCCGCGTCCGCCACCGAGAGGTCGGTCACTTGGTCCGGGGAGGGCGGTGGCGGGGTCCCCGGGCTCGCCACCTGAATGTCGATCGAGCCGCTCTTGCCGCCGGCCGAGGCGGTGATGGTGGCCGTGCCAACCGAATTTCCCTGAATGTTCCCGGCCGCATCGACGCTCACGATCGAGGGGTCCGAGCTACTCAACTGGGGCTTCCTCGACATCTTCTGCCCCTTGTCATTGAGGATCTCGGCCCACACGAGGCTCTGCTCGCCCACCTCGATCTGGGTGGCGCTGGCGTACACGGTGACGCTGGCGACCTTGCCCTTGCCTACGTTGCCGCCCTTGGCCGCGGACACTCCGCGTCCCTCCGCGGTGACCGTGACGTCACCCGCGTTGCGGGCCGTGGCGTCACCGTCGCCGTCGATCGACAGGATCCGCGGATCGCTCGTCCTCCAGCGGAGGTAGCCGGCGGCACGAGTAGCCCCGTTCGAGAACACGTAGGTGGCGGTCAGGCGCTCGACGTCGCCCTCGGCCAGGTTGGTGAGCGGGTTGTTGATCAGGATGTCGACGACATCGCCCCTCACGTCGATCGTCGCCCTGCCCCGCACTCCTTGCACGTTGGCCGTGATGGTGGCCGAGCCCTCGTTCCCCGCCACGATGTTCCCCTCGGCGTCGACGTACGCGACGCTCTCGTCGCTGCTGCTCCAGGTGACCGGACGTCCGTTGACCGTCTGACCCCGGGCCCCCTTCACGATGGTGCTCATCTGCAGGGTCTCGTCCGGTGCCAGGATCGCCTCGCTGGGTCGCACAAGCACGTGGGCAACGAGACGGTTCTGCTCGGGCCCGGCTACGGATGTCGGAATCCCGTCTTGCGAGCAGACCGCAAGGGCGATGAGCAGGCATAGGATCATCGGTTTTCTCGGCGCACGGTGACCGATTCTGTTACCCGGTGCATCGGTCAGGTGTTGCAGGCGAGCGTGGGGCGGATTGCCGTGGGGGGCGGGTTGGGGCGAGAGTCCTCGGTTGAAATCGTCGAGTTCCGAGCCACGCGAAAAGCGGCCGTCGTTCTCAGCGGGCGGATTCATAACGGGCCTCCTGTCGTCCTACTGTGCGCGTCAACGCACCGTGGAACGCGGAGGCAGCCCCGCTCTCCCTGCACTGGCAGCCCGGCTGACCAGAATATTGCACGCGACGATTATCGCGTCTAGGCCCGTGGCTTTCCGTCCCTGGCTTTCGCGAAGGTTGGCGTTTTTCGGTGCGTTGACTAGTGACTCTGTCTCGCGGTGCGAGCTTCAAGTTGCCTGCCCGGCGCAGGAGGACCGCTGTCTCCTCCAGTTCAGCTTGTATCGCGTTACGTCACAAGTAGGTGCGGCGCTTTGCGTCGGGGACGAAAATTTTTGTGAAGCTGATACTCTCCGCATTCCGCAGCGTATGCTTGCAGGTTGCCACACACGCACACGTGCACATGGACGTTAAGCCTTCGGATTCTGGGAGCTGCCTTCGCGGCGTAGCGCCGCCGGAATACGCGGTAATCTGGACTCGCGAGAAAGGCTCGTTTGGAATCACTGGTCTGCAGATTGCCTGAGAGCAGGCCTCGCGAGTGAATGGGTGGGGGAGACACCATCATGATTAGAAGCGAGCAGGAATACCGGGAAGCGAAAAGCCGTCTGGTTGAAACCGAGCAGCTTCTCCAGGAGCAGGCCAATCGATTGCGCGAGATCGGAGTCCAGAGCGAGGACCTCCACCGTGCCATGGCACCGTCAAGTGCGAATCTCGCGCGCATGCGAGACGAACTCCATGCTTTCGAGGAAGCACGGCGCGGACGGCTCCGCGAGGTCACCCGCTTGTCCGATATCGGGAGGCTCCTCATCGGGGCTCGGATCTCACGTGGTATGAGCCAGCGCGAGCTCGCCCGCCGCCTCGGCGTCGCTGAGTCAAGTGTGTCTCGTGACGAGAAGAACCAGTACAAGGGCATCTCGACCGCTAGAGCAGAGCGTGTCTTTGACGCGTTGGGAATCAATGTCAAAATCGCCGCCGTGAACTCTGAAGCGCGGGCGTAAACTTTGTTACCGGAATTCAGTGTGGTCGGGGTTCGCCCGCCGATGAGTCGTCCCACTAAACTGTCCGTCGCGCCCCCCCATTGTCCTCGAGGTCTGCCAGGATCGGACAGCGGAAGAGTCCGTTGATGCCCCGCGGCGGCGGTCCAGGTCTTGCCCTTGCCTGTCGGTATGAATATTCTTCATACCGGAGGTGGTATATGGCGAAGAGGAAGATCGCCGTCGCGATCGATCCGGACGTGCTGACGCGGCTCGACGATCTCGTGGCTCGAGGGGGCTACGCGAGCCGGAGCCAGGCCGTGGAGGACGCGATCGAGGAGAAGCTCCAGATGGTCGAGCGAACCCGTCTCGCGCGCGAGTGCGCGAAGCTGGATCCAAAGGAGGAAAAGGCGCTCGCCGAGGAGGGCCTGGCCGAGGAGCTGTCGGAGTGGCCCGCCTACTGAGGGGCGAGATCCGCTGGGCGGACCTGAGCCCCACCACGGGCCGCGAACAGGCCGGCAGGCGCCCGGTCCTGATTCTGAGTCAGGACGTGTTCAACGAGCGGTCGGGCACCGTGATCGCGGTCGCGCTGACGAGCCAGGAGCCGGGTGCGGGCTTTCCCCTCACGCTCGCGCTCGAGGGGCTCCGGCTGCCCAAGCCCTCGTGGGTCAAGATCAGCCAGGTTCGGACGCTGGCGACGGAGCGTGTGGGGCGACTCCTCGCACGCGCGACGCCCGAGCAGCTCGACCGCGTCGTCGAAGGCCTGAACGAGATCGTCGGGACCTGAGGCGGGCCGCACTCGCCCTCCGGAGCGACCTCGGCCTCGATTACGAATCGTAAGTTTGCAGAGGGCTCGTGCGAGAACCAAACCCTCCTGGCGCGCGCGCGAGCGATGTCACCCGGTTGACCGACCACCCCATCACTCTGACCACGAAGTCTTCGCTCGTTGACAAAGTGTTACCAGAGATGGTAACGTTTTATGGTTCGGATTCGCCGCGGCGGCTACATCTTCGTCACCTGGAAAGGGGATCACGCGCCCCGGCACGTGCACGTGTACCGGGACGGCGAGCTGGTACTGAAGTGGGATCTCGAAAACGACCGGCCGATGTTCGGCAACCCCAGCCGTCGGCTGCGCGAGTTGATCGCCGAGCTGCGGGCGGACGGGCTACTCGAGTGAAGATCAGGGAAGTCGTCGCGAACAACCGAAAGAAAGCGTTCGAGGTCCGGACGCAGGAGCACGAGTACACCTTCCCCTACGCCCGGCTCGACACCCCGCCGACGCCGGAGAACCGCGTCGCCGAGGTTTACGTCGATCGCGAGCTCGGGAGCGAGGCGTTCACGTACCGGCTCGCGTCGGGCGAGGAGGATTCCGTCCACGTCGATCAGGTCCTCGACTACAACGGAGATCCGACCTACCTGACAGAGCTCTTTACGTACCGCCTGACGCTCGAGGCCGAGAAGGCCGTCGAGGAGAGTGGGCTCAGCAAGCGCGAGATCATTCGCCGGCTCGGCACATCGGCGAGCCAGTTCTACCGCCTGCTGGATCCTACGAACGCCCGCAAGTCGATCGGACAGCTGCTCACGCTGTTTCACATCCTCGGCTACGACGCGGGGTTCACACTCCGGGGCATGGGCACCAAGCAATCGAAGGCCCGGAGGGTCGCGGCGAGCAAGACCGGTCGTTCCTGACCGCGCCGCGGGCGGACCCGGCTCAGGGGTGCAACGGCGTGTCCGCGAAGAGATTCCTGGGCCGCAGGTCGAATCCTCCCCACATCAAGAGCGCGACGCCGTTCCAGCTGCCGGACATTGCGTTCCCGTCCTCGTCACGCGGGAGGTGATGCACGGGCGTGCTGACCCACACGACGACATCGGTGTCGAGGACGGACTCCTGGTTGGCCACGTACGTTGTGATGTCCTTGTACATCAATTCCGTGCCGCGATATCTGGTCACCCAGAAGTCATGGTGGGTGAAGTCCTCGCCCGGACCATAGTGGCGGGCGGTCCCGCGACGCAGGGGCATGAAATCGTAGCTGATCTTGTGCTCGATCGCGTTTCGGACGCGCGTATCGACCACGCGGAGCTCCGTGAACTCGAGGTCCTCCCAGTCGGCGAATCCCTCCACGCCGCCGTTGAACGGCACCGCGACGTCGGTGGCGCTCGGACTTCCTACGGGCTCGTTGTGGCTGACCAGAACGGCCGAGTCGTTGGGGAATCCGGCCAAGTCGATGTCGACTCGCCAGAGTCCGTGGTGCATATGCGCTTCGGTGCGGGCACCCGGTAGGTTCTCACCCGTCCCGCCAAGGCGGAACGTGATCGTCCCGTCGTCCCGGAAGCCGTACTGCATGATGTAGTTGTAGTTGCCCGCGTCGAGCACGCCCCAGAGCAGCATCTCTTCGCCACGCCGCCCGGCCGCGTCGTCTTTCCACAGAATCCCGCGGTCTCGAACCTCCTTGACGACTACGGGGGACGCGGTTGTGTGGCCGGGTCGAAGGTCGCGCAGAAGTCGTCCACAACAACCGGCATCGGCCTGGCTCACGGGGATGAGCCCGAAGTTGAACCCGCTCAGATCGTAGAAGCGGGGCGATCCGGAATGATAGGGAACGAACAGCTCGGAAAGACGGGCGTCCCACAGAATGCGAATCCAGGACTCGGTCGGGGTTCGTCGGAACCAGGCGCCCGTGATATAGAGGCCTCTCCGCGACTCCTGAGCCCAGCGAACGCGCCACGCGGTCTCGGCCGTCCCTCGGGAGGGGAACTCCTGGTAGATCTCGTTGACCGCGGCAGTCGCGGGCTGGGGGGTCACTCTCGCGCAGCACTGGCGAATGCAGCCTGTCATCGGAAGAGTGACCAGGATCAACGCGCTCACCGAGAGGAGCAGTCGTCTGGACAGCATGAGAACCCTACCTGTGGCGGTCGCGGGGCGTGAAGAGCTGACCCGTCGGCCGAAAGACGGCCCGCGGGTCGCCGAAAAGGCTACAAGGCGCCGGGCTCCTCGATGATAACGTCCTCGGCGGTCAGATCGACATAGACGACCGGCTCGTCGAGATATCCAGTGCCCACATGAAAGAGCAGCCGCACCACGCGGTGACCGTACCAGGGGTCGTCGGTCGACTGCGCCTGGGTCAGAAGCGCTTCGACGCGGAGCTCGGACTCGTAGGGTGCGAGAATCCGGGCGAGCCGGTCGTCGGCCAGCGCGAGGCGGCGTGCGTTCTCGAACTCGGTTTCGGAGAGGGGAACGGCGAGGTGGCGCACGGTGTCTACGCTCACCCCGACCTCGCGCGCGAGGTCGACGAGCGTCAACAGCGCGAGGTCACCATCGTATCTGTAGTGGGTGACCAGCGCCTGACGGGCCGCGGGGTCGAGCGTTCCCTCCTTGGCCCGAACCAGCTCGACGTCGACGAGGAACACTTGACCGACGGTCAGCAGCTGGTTCTCGCGTACGAACTCGAGGGCGATCCTACCGGCCAACTCGCGCTCCGCCGGCGTCAAGGCATCCTGGGGTCGTTGGACCTCTTGCCGCGAAGGCTCGACCTGCTGTGCCGGGAGGTGTGAGAACCCGATCAGTAGCAGACCGATCGATACGGCGGCGAGCGAGATTCGAGGGCGCCTCACGGCGTGGAGCATGTCCGGACCTCCTTCCGGCCGGTGGTCCGTGGCGAGCCGTAGGTACCGGCACCCATGCGAGCGCGGTTACGAAGACTGGCTCTGATTGGCGATACCCTATCAACTATAGATGTTTCCAGTGGGCTAAATCT
>JBFJTV010000151.1:0-6812 GCA_041625075.1 Candidatus Polarisedimenticolaceae bacterium
GGGGCGTGCCGACGTCGATCGACACCGAGGAGAAGGCGCGCGAGCTCGGCATCCCGCTCGTGTCGCTCGACGAGGTCGAGACACTCGATCTCGCCATCGACGGCGCCGACGAGATCGACCCCCATCTTCATCTGATCAAGGGCGGCGGCGGCGCGCTCCTTCGCGAGAAGGTCGTCGCCTCGGCGAGCAAGCGACTGATCGTCGTCGCGGACCGGAACAAAATCGTCGACACGCTCGGGGTCCGTTTCAAGCTGCCCGTCGAGGTCGTGCCCTTCGCCCGCTCGACCGTCATCCGGGCCGTCAGGAAGCTCGGTGCCGAACCGCACCTCCGAGCCACCGACGACGGTGGGCCCTACCTCACCGACAACGGCAACGAGATCCTCGATTGCGCCTTCGAGGGCGGGATCCCCCACCCCGCGGCGACCGAACGCGCGCTCGCCGGCGTTCCGGGTGTCGTCGCAAGTGGTCTCTTTGTCGGGGTGGCCGAAGTGGCCGTGGTCGGCGACGCGACCGGGGCGTGCGAGGTGCTCGCGCGCCGTTGAGGCTCGCTACCCGGTCATGCTCTCCGGCTCGGGTGCGCGGCCGAACCGTCGCTGGCGTCCGTGGAACGTCCGCAGCGCATCGTGCAGCTCTGTCTCGGTGAAGTCGGGCCACATCACTTCCATGAACAGCAGCTCGGCGTACGCGCACTCCCACAGCAGGAAGTCGCTGAGGCGCTGCTCGCCGCCCGTGCGGATGAGAAGATCGACCTCCGGCGCCGAGTCGGTGATCCCGCCGGCGGCCGCGATGCACCGCGAGAACTCCTCGCGGGTCATGGGCGCCTTGCTCACCAGCCGCGTCGCGGCCTCGAGGATCATCTCGCGCGCCGAATAATCGACGGCGATACGCAGGTCGAGATTCGCGCCCTCGGACGTCGCCGCCTCGGCGCCCTCGATCTCGAGGACCAACGTCGGGTCGAGGCGGTCCCGCCGCCCGATCATTCGAAGCTTGATGCCGTTTTCGACGCAGCGCGCGGTCTCGCTCCGGAGATACTGCCGGAGAAGACCCATGAGCGCCGAGACCTCGGAACGCGGACGCTGCCAGTTGTCCGACGAGAAGGCGTACAGCGTGAGTGCCTTGACGCCGACGCGGGCCGCCCCTTCGACCGCCTTGCGGACCGCCTGCGCTCCCGCGCGATGCCCGGCCACCCGGGGAAGTCCCCGCGAAGTCGCCCAGCGGCCGTTGCCGTCCATGATGATGGCGACGTGGAGACCTGCGCCGATCTGTTCCGCCGGTTCGACCGGCGTCTGCTTGCTCATCGGTGGCTCACCTTCGGGCGATTTGCCCGGCCGGGAGGCAGGCGGAAGACCCCTCGGAGCGCTCGCACGCGGCGACCGTCCCGGGGGCGCGACAATCCTGGCCGGGCGCCGGTGGCCTGGTGGCGGGCCGAGCTGTCGTTTCTCACGGCCGGTTGCGCCGCGCACGGGAACGACCACCGCCACGCCCCTCGAAAGCAACGGGGACGGTGCGGGTTGCGCTGCAGAGCCTGGATCCAGAAGAACACGCGCTTACCCCTCGCGAGTCGCCTGGATCAGCGACTCCATGTGGTTCAGGTAACGGTGGAGGGCCGTACGACCCTCTCGCGTCAGACGGTATTCGGTCCTGGGAAGCCGTCCTTCGAATGATTTCTTGCACTCGATGTAGCGTGCGTTCTCGAGCTTGCGCGCATGGGCGCTGAGATTGCCGTCGGTCGTCTTGAGGAGTCCCTTGAGCTCCTTGAAGGTCAGAGACTCGTTGACGGCCAGCGCGCTGACGATTCCGAGACGGACGCGCTCGTGGATCCGGCGGTCGAGCGCGGGAAGCGTGCCCTTGCCCGCGTCGGCCTTGGGGCCGATCCGCGGTCGCGAGGTTTTCGCGCGCGGCTCGCGAGCGAGTGGATCGTGCTTAGCCACCGTACTTCCTCGCGACGATGGCGCCAAAGATCAAGTGGAGCCCGCCAAAGCCGATCGCCATGAAGATGTCGCCCCAACCCACAGGGGCGGCAAACGCGGCGGCACCGACGGCCATGAAGGCGAGACCCATCACCGGCACGACGCGTACGGAGAAGGCGCCGCAAGCGACGACAGCCGTGCCGTAAACCATCAACCACATACCCGGGAGGGCGGCCATCATTCCGGCGCGGTAGAGCACCGCGGTGAGGACGGCGCCGAGGACCATCGCCGGAACAAAGCTGAGCGTGAACTTCCGTCCGGGGGCCGAGAACATCGACTCGCCGGCGGCGCGCGCCTTCTGGTGCGTGCTGACGCCGGCGATGACGAACGCCGCGGTCGCCCCGATGAGCCACGTCGCGAGCCACGCGCCGGGGGTGGCGCGTGTCGATGCGACCCAGGCCGCCACGAGAGCCGTCGCGCCCACGAAGACCTGCCCCCAACCCGAGACGTGCGTGAAGGCGCCGGCGCGCTCCATGGTGTCGCGGATGTAGCGGAGGTCGTCAAGCGCCCGATCTTGGAGACGGGCGACGGGCCGGGGCTTTTTCTTGAGGGGCTCAACGCTCATGGCCTGTGCAATCTACGTCCCGAAGCCGGTTTGGTCAAGTACTTTGCGATACAAAGTACAATAATCGAAAACCTTGACAACTGAGTCTTTTTGACGCGCGAGGCCGGTCCAGATCGTCTCGAGCGCGGCGAGTGCGATCCCCTGAAGCGGTTGGATCATGACCCTCCCGCGTGGAACCGAAGGTAGACGAGGACGAACACGGAAAGAGCCGCGTTGAGCACGAGTCCCGCCGTCGTGCTCGTGAGCGTGCTCGTCCCGAACTGCAAAAACAACCCGAGGACGCACAGGGCGGCGACAAGAACCTTCGGGATTCTGCGCGGATCGTCCGAGATGAGGAAGACGACCGTCGTGACGATCGCCGCGGCCGGCGGGATCCAGGACAGGATGCTCAGCATGACGAGCCGTCACCGTGGTTCAGGGGTGGGGGCGCCACCGTGCTTCCGCCTCCCGGTTCGGCCCGCTCACGAGCGTGACCGGGGTCCCCGGCTCGTCGACCGGGACGGCGAAGATGTCGAGATCGCTCTGGTCGCCCCAGGTTTTCGGCGCCGTGAAGACGAGCCAACGCCCATCGGGCGACCAACGCGGATACCAATTCAGTCCCTGGTGGACCAGGACGCGGCGTCCCGAACCGTCGACGTTGACGATCACCAGGCTGGTTGTCTCTTCTTTGCCCGAGTAGAACGCCACCCACGAACCGTCGGGCGAGAACACGGGCGAGCCGTTGTACGCCTCGTCGTCCGTGAGTCGCGTGACGACGACGCCATCTTGATCGAGAACGAAGACATCCGCGTCCTGGTCGCCGATCTTGCGGTCGAGAACGAAGGTCTTGCCGTCCGGCGACCATGTCACTCCGGCCGACGTCCCCGGGGATTCCTCGAACAGGCGGCGCTGCCCGGAGCCGTCGGCATTCATGATGTAGATGTGGTTGGTTCGTTCGGTGTCGCCCGGTTCCTGTCGCCACGACGTGAAGGTGATCTTCGTGCCGTCGGGCGACCACGCCGGGAGATAGTCGTGATCGGGGTCGTCGGTCAGTCGAACTTGATTCGAGCCGTCGGTGTCCATGACCCAGATGTCGAGCTTGCCGTCCCGATTGCTCTGGAAGGCGATGCGGGTGCCGTCGGGCGACCACTCGGGCCAGTTGTCGGCGGCGGGGTTGTTGGTGAGATTGATCCACTCGGTCGATCCGCCGCGAAGCAGGTAGATCTCGGCGTCACCGGTCCGGTTGGACATGAACACCAGATCGGCGGTCTCGAGATTCCAGGGGGTGGGCGGCGGCGTCTCAGCGCCGCATCCGACGGCAGGAACGGCGAGTGCCGCGAGCAACGCGATTGAGGCCGATGTGGACTTCATGCGCCCGTGCCCAGCAGATGCCACTCCCCGACGCCGCCGTCCTCGGCGTGATCGATCGTCGAGACGTGTTCGAAGCCGAGCTTCTCGAGAACCCGGTGCGACGGGTTGCGAGCGGGAAGGGTCTGCGCCGCGATCAGCAATACGACTCTAATTGTACTCACGCTTGGCACGACCCCCAGTGACCCGACGAAGTGCAGTTTCGGCTGAGACTCAGGCGCCGGATTTCGTAACTCGGGCTTGCACTTCCTGGAGCTGTGCCTGAATTCTTCCCGCAGCGACAGCCATGACGATTGCTTGCGCCGCGCCGATTTCGTCCGCGGTCAATCCTTCCTCCTTGGCAACGCCAAGGTAGTGCTGCATTCAGGGATAACACGCAAACGCCATGGCCGAACCGAGGTGAAGCAGCAATGTCGTCTTCGGATCCAGAATCTCGTTCTCCCGGGCAGATTTGTAGAATCGGCCAAACGACGCCCTCTGATCTTTCGGTAGCATTACTTTGTCCTCCCTCGCCTCATCCCATCCAGAATCCCTTGCGGTGTGAAACGCCGAGTATCTTTCGACACTTGGAGCAGAAGTACACGTAGCGACGCCCCAATTGGCTCCTGAGCTCCCTGAACCACAGCTCGTCGAGTGGCTCCGAGCAATGTGGGCAAAGTGGCACTGCATCGCTTTTCTCTTTGAGTTCGATCATTTGATCCTCATTTTCAAGTCTGCATCACGACACAAGCTTCCTAGTCACCACAGGTCTTCACCGGGCCGTCGCGAAACTCATAGCAGGTCGTTTCGGTTATGAGCCCGATGCAGATCGTCTTCCGCGGTCCATCTGCGGGGGTTTGGTCGAAGAGTTGGTATTCGTAACCCATGCATTCGCAGTCTTTGTATTCTCCGGCCATGGCTCCACCATAAGCGCACTCGTTGGTAACTAAGAAAAAGCCGAGCGCGATGAGGGCCACGCCAAGCGCTGCCAAAAGGACTCGCCTACGGGTTATCACTTCGTCTGAGTTCCCCGATGAGGGTCCTCATCGATCACCCTGACATCAACGGCTCGATCTTCTCGGCTCGGCCGTTCCGCTAACGTGCGTGCCCGAATTCGTTGATGTCCAGCACGAATTTCCCGCCGTCAGTGACGACAAGGCGATCCCCAAGACGCCGATACTCCAGGGATGCAATGGATATCGCGCTAGGAATCTTGTTGACGATGAATCCCTCTTGTCCGAGTGAGAATAGTCGTCTCCGTTGTTCCGGGAGCTTTCGATATTCGTTGGCTCCTGGAACGAACACAAAGGAGTAGCCCTGTACCAGGTGGAGGTCGGCCGAGATCCCGATGACCTCCCCCACAAAATGGCGTCGAAGGTCGCTCTCGAATCGGCGTCTGGTAATGATGTGCAACTTGTCACCAATCGAGGTGGCTGATTCAGACACGTCATCGCCTCCTTTCTTCCCCGCATCGACGTCGTGGCGGACGGTGACGGGCGCATTCTACGCTACCGCAGAGGCGAGGACACCGGGATGGTGACGCTGGGGTACGAGGAGCCGGTCCTCAGGGTCGAGACCGGGAGGCCAGAGCATCATCGCGAAGCCCAGATCCCTTAGCCAAGGATCTTGGCGAACTACAATAACGGCTCGATCTTCTCGACCGCTTCCTCGGTGGTCATCACCGGAAAGACCTCGAAGTCGACGATGTCGCTCCAGTGCGACACCCATTCATCGAGCAGCTTCGGGTTCGCCGTTTCCATCAGCTGGTAACATCGCGCAAAGGCCCGATCCACCCAGCTGGAGACGAACACCACACCCTCCGGCGCCATCCGGCCGTGGTCTCTGAGGCGGCGGTAAACGGGAGCCGCGTCGTCGTTCTTGTAGTGCTCGACCACCATGTAGAGCGTGTTGACCATGGTTCACTCCCCTTGCCAGTGTAGACCACGATCCGTTGGGGAAAACCGACCTACAGGACTCCAAAAACTCCTGAAGGCCGGGAAGTGGGAACTGACTGACGGGGTTGGAGATTGCGGCGCTACGACCCCTCGGACCTCACGAAATCCTTGAGCATCTTCTTGACTTCGGGGTCTTCCACGACCGAGTGCATCGACTCGCTGGTCTCCTCGGCGCTCATCCGGGTCAACGACAACGCCGTCCCCGGTTCGTAGAAACACGATGCGACCTCCACGGTCCGACCGGTCATCGCATCGGTGATCGGTTGGGTCATGCAGTCCCCGCCCCAAGGGAGAATACCCCGGATCTTTTCGCTTCCCAGCTCACCCATCAGTACTACCTCCGCATCGCTCAGGAGGCCCGGCAGCTCGGCGCAGTCGGAGAGGCTCATGAAGCACGACACTTCGAGCGTCACGGAACCGGACGAGTGGAAGTACTGCCTCAGCTGCCCGTCGATCCTTTGCATTCCCGCATTCGGAATGGGCATGGGTCCGGCGTATCGCACGACCACGGTCGATCGACCGGAGCGCTCTCTCGTCGGAGGTCGCGCGGTAGTAGGCGATACTGCCGCGGATGCCGATGAAGAGTACGGCGGCGGTAGCAAGAACGAGTACCAGAACCCAGGATTTTGCCATTGTGTTCCTCTACTCGGGGTACGAGAAGATCGCGACGGTCTTGATGCGGCCTTCGGGAGTCAGCTCGATCTGTCGTTCGACCGGGCCGATCTCGTAGAACAGAACTGTCTCCTCTTCATCCTCGTCTCGTCGTGTCGGCTCCCCGAAGGCGCGCACGACGTCGTGCTCTCGCGAAATCCACGAGATCGACACGCGTCGTCCCGCGATCGCGACGCTTCCGGTGTAGGGGGCGACCTCGAACAACCCATCGGGGATCGGAATGACGAAGAAACCGACGACGCGGTCGGCCTCCACCTCGACGACGACACCGAGAGTCGGGAACTCCCAGGGACTCGCATTCGAGCCGGATCTCCGTCCGGGACC
>JBFJTV010000152.1:0-6709 GCA_041625075.1 Candidatus Polarisedimenticolaceae bacterium
CCACGAGATCAACCCTTTCTCCGAGCCGAACGACATCGCTGGTCTCGACTACGGGCGTGACCTCGGGATGCCGGGCGAGTTTCCCTACACGCGCGGCCTCCATCCGACTGGCTACCGTGGGAAGCTGTGGACGATGCGCCAGTTCGCGGGGTTCGGGTCGGGGAAGCAGACCAACGAGCGTTTTCACTACCTGCTCGAGCACGGCCAGACCGGTCTATCGGTCGCGTTCGATCTGCCGACCCTGATGGGTCGCGACAGCGACGACGAGATGTCGCGAGGCGAGGTCGGCAAGGAGGGCGTGGCGATCGACACGCTCGCCGACATGGAGACCCTGTTTGACGGGATCCCGCTCGACCGGGTGTCCACATCGATGACCATCAACGCGCCCGCGGCGGTGGTTTTTTGCATGTACCTCGCGGTGGCCGAGAAGCAGGGTGTCTCGTTCGACAGGCTTGCCGGCACCCTCCAGAACGACATCCTCAAGGAGTACATCGCACAGAAGGAGTGGATCTATCCTCCACGACCCAGCATGAGGATCATCACGGACCTCATGGGGTTCTGTGCGAGAAACGTCCCGCGTTGGAACACGATCTCGATCTCCGGATACCACATTCGGGAGGCGGGCTCGACGGCGGTCCAGGAACTCGCCTTTACGCTCGCGGACGGGCTCGGCTACGTCCAGGCGGGGATCGAGGCGGGGCTCGACGTCGACGAGTTCTCGCCGCGCCTGTCGTTTTTCTTCAATTCACACAACGACTTCTTTGAAGAGATCGCGAAGATGCGCGCCGCGAGACGGATGTGGGCGCGCTTCATGCGGGAGAGATTCGGCGCCAAGTCTCCGCGCTCTTGGATGCTGCGCTTCCACACTCAGACCGCGGGATGCTCGTTGACGGCGCAGCAGCCGTATAACAACGTGGTTCGGGTGACGGTGCAGGCGCTGGCGGGAATTCTCGGCGGTACGCAGTCGCTCCACACCAACTCCCTCGACGAGACCCTCGCGCTGCCGTCCGAGGAGGCGGTGACGATCGCACTTCGAACCCAACAGATCTTGGCCGAGGAGTCCGGCGTGACCAACACCGTCGATCCCCTGGCCGGGTCCTATTTCGTCGAGGCGCTCACCGATCGCATGGAACGCGACGCGATGGCCTACATCGATCGGATCGACGAGCTTGGCGGTATCATCGCCGCCATCGAGACGGGCTTCCCGCAGAAGGAGATCGCCGACGCCTCCTACCACTACCAGCGCCAGATCGACGAGGCCAGCAAGACGGTGGTCGGGGTCAACCGCTACACGATGGAGGAGACGACCCGACCGGAGATTCTCCGGATCGGCCCCGAGGTCGAGGAAGAACAGCTCGCGCGGCTCGAGAAAATCAAGGCCGAGCGTGACGAGCCTCGATTGCGAGAGGATCTCGAGAAGCTCCGCGTCGCCGCCGAGAACGGGGACAACCTCCTCCCGTTGATGCTTCGGGCGGTACGCAACTACGGGACCGTCGGCGAGATCTCCCGCGCGTTGGTTCCCGTCTTCGGAACCTATCAAGAGACATCCGTGCTGTAGACGAAAACGGCTGGTTACGGGGGCACCGTGAGCGAAGGGCGTCGGCTCAAACTGCTGGTGGGGAAGATCGGTCTCGATGGTCACGACCGCGGTGCGAAGATCATCGCGCGCGCGCTTCGAGACGCCGGGATGGAGGTCGTCTACACCGGTCTTCACCAGACGCCCGAGATGGTCGCCAACACCGCGGTTCAGGAAGATGTCGACGGGGTCGCGCTGTCGATCCTCTCGGGTGCGCACAATTACCTGTTCCCGAAGCTCATCGAGTTGCTGAACGAGCAGGGTGCCGGGGACATCCCGGTCTTTGGCGGGGGCATCGTCCCGGAGGAGGATCTCTCCACGCTGAAGGAGGCTGGGGTCCTCGAGGTCTTCACGCCCGGGACGACCACGGAGCAGGTGGTGGAGTGGGTGCGGACGAACATCAAGCCACGCCACTGAGACTCGTGCCGTCCGCACGCGATCGAATCGAGAGTCTATGGGGGCCGGTCCATGCCGAAAACGATTCTTCTCGCCGATGACAGCCTGACCATCCGCAAGGTGGTCGAGTTGACCTTTACCGAGTCCGACATTCGAGTCGAGTCCGTCGGGAGCGGACAGGAGGCGCTTGATCGCCTCGAGACGACGAAGCCCGACCTGGTTCTCGCGGACGTCGTCATGCCCGAGCCGTCGGGATACGAGATCTGCGAGAGAGTCAAGGGCTCCGATCGCCCCGTTCCGGTTCTGCTTCTCGCCGGAACTTTCGAGCCGTTCGACGAGGAACGCGCGCGTGCGTGCGGAGCCGACGGGCATCTCGTCAAGCCGTTCGAATCGACGATCCTGCTCGATCGGGTCCGGGCTCTGCTGCTCCCTTCGCCCGAACCCGCGGAGCACGAGGAAGGGGGGATCGACGAGGTTCTCCAGGATCTCGACGCGGTGACCGAAACGGACGAGGACGCAACGACACTATCGCCTCCCGCAGACCCGGAAACACCCGCACCCGAATCTGTATCCGGCACGGACCTGGGACCCGAGCAGGTCAACGCGATCGCCCGTGCGGTGGTCGAGCAGCTATCGACCGACGCGATTCGCGCGATCGCCTGGGAAATCGTCCCCGACATTGCCGAGCGCCTGGTCCGGGAGCGTATCCGACAACTGGAACAGGACATCGACGAATGAGCTCGCGCAGCTGCGCGCGCCGCTTGCCATGACACTTCCGTCACTGGACTCCGAGGCGCTCGCGAGGACGGTGGCGACGGCGCTCGACGAGGACCTCGGCGAGACCGGGGACCTCACCACCGACGCCACGATTCCCGAAGGCGCCGAAACGACCGGGCACTTCGTCGCACGTGACGACCTCATCGTCGCGGGGCTGCTCGTCGCTCGTGAGGTCTTTTCACAGCTCGATGCGACCCTCGTCTTCACGGAGATCCGCGCCGACGGGAACCGTGTGAGGTCCGGGGATCGCCTTGCCTCGGTCGTGGGCAACGCGCGCGCGATCCTTCGCGGGGAGCGGACCGCCTTGAACTTCCTCCAGAGAATGTCCGGGATCGCCACGCTCGCGAGCCGCGCGGTCGAGGAGATCGCCGGAACCGGTGCCGTCATTTTGGACACGCGCAAGACCGCTCCCGGCCTGCGCGTGCTCGACAAGTACGCGGTGGCGGCGGGTGGCGCCGTCAACCACCGCCTCGGTCTCTACGACGCGATCATGATCAAAGACACCCATCTTGGCGTGACGGGGAAGATCGCGGACGCGGTCGCACGATCGCTCGCGTCCGGCGTGGAGCCGGAGCGCATCACGGTGGAGGTGCGAACGATCGACCAGCTGGAGGAGGCGATCGAGGCGGGCGCCGGGCGGGCGCTTCTCGACAACATGGAGCTTGCGATTCTGCGTCGCGCCGTCGAGCTCGGGAAGGGTCGGATCGTCTTGGAGGCATCCGGTGGGCTCCGGCTCGGCAACCTCCGCCCCGTGGCAGAGACCGGGGTCGACTGTCTCAGTCTCGGCGCGCTCACTCATTCCGCCCCCGCCGCCGATATCGCGATGGAAGTGGAGGCGGTGAGATGAGCTCGCTGGTGTCGACTCTTGACGAGACGAAGCTGATCGACGCCATCGGGGAGTCGTCCCTCGCGCGGCGGGTCGTCCTGCTCGGCAGCACGACCTCTACCAACGACGACGCACGGAGGCTGGCCCGCGAGGGCACTCCCAACGGAACCGTGGTCATCGCGGACGCCCAGACCGAGGGGCGCGGCCGTCTGGGGCGGCCGTGGTTTTCCGCGCCGGGGCTGGGGGTCTACGTCTCGGTCGTGTTGCACGCGAGCACACCACCCGAAACCGTGACACGCTGGACGCTCGGGGCGTCGCTCGCCGCGTGCGAAGCCTGCCACTCGCTCGGCGCCGCCGCCGTCGAGGTTCGCTGGCCCAACGATCTGTATCATGAAGGGCGGAAGCTCGCGGGAACGCTTTTGGAGCTCCGCACGACGGATCGTGTCGTTCAAGAGCTGATCGTAGGAACTGGATTCAACGCCAACCATGTTGAGAGCGACTTCCCGGAAGAGCTCCGCGGCCGGGCGGCCTCGCTTCGAAGCGTCACCGGCGCCGCGGTCGATCGCGAGAAACTCGTCGCGTCCTACATCAAGCGCCTCGAGGCGGTCGTGGCGCGGCTCGAGAATGACCGCTGGGATGAGGTCCGCGAAAGCTGGGAGCGCCTCGCCCCCGGTGCTCACGGATCTCGCGTGCGCATCGCGCCCGGCTCCGGGGAGGGCTTCGAAGGGACGACGTGCGGCGTGGATCCGACCGGGGCGCTGCGGGTCGAGCGCACGGGCGGGAGCATCGCGGTGATCCGGATGGGTGACTCGGTAACCTGGTTGGAGAGATGAGCATGCTGCTCACGGTTGATGTCGGCAACACCCAGACGATCCTCGGCGCGTTCGAGGACGATCGGTTGCGTGCGCACTGGAGACTCGCGACGAGAAAAGAGATCACCCAGGACGAGCTGGGCGTTCTGCTGAGGTCCTTGTTCGAGAGCGACGAGATCGCGATGAGTGACGTCGACGGTCTGATCGTCTCGTCGGTCGTTCCCGACCTCGACACCGTTTTTTTGACGCTCGGCAAGCGGATGTTCGGCGTTGAGCCGCTCTTTGTCGGCCCGGGGATCCGAACCGGGATTCCCATCTTGTACGACAACCCCCACGAGGTCGGGGCCGACCGGATCGTCAACGCGGTGGCCGCGGTCGAGCGCTACGGTGCCCCGGTCATCGTCCTCGACTTCGGCACCGCGACGACCTTCGATGTCGTCGGGGAGAAGGCGGAGTATCTCGGCGGGGTCATCGCGCCGGGACTCGGGATCTCGGCCGAGGCGCTGTTCGAAAAGGCCGCGCGTCTGGTCCGCGTCGACGTTCGCAAACCGCAGCGCGTGATCGGTCGGAATACGCAGGAGAGCATCCAGGCAGGGCTGTTCCATGGATACGCCGCGCTCGTGGAAGGCGTGGTCCGCCGCATCCGCGCCGACCTCGGCTCCGACGCGCCGGTCGTGGCGACCGGCGGGCTCGCGGCGGTCTTCGAGGACGAGCTCGGTTTTCTCGAGGCGGTCGATCCCGGTCTCACCCTCCGTGGGCTCCGTCTCATCTGGGAGAAGAACCAGCCGTGAAGGTCCTTTTCGTCTGCAGCGGGAACATCTGCCGCAGCCCGATGGCGGCCGAGTACCTCCGCCACGTCGCGGTGCGCTCCGGGATGAGCCATCTCGTGGTCGATTCGGCGGGGCTGCTCGGGATCAACGACGCCCCGGTGACCGCAGAGGCCCGCCAGGCCGGGATGGAGGCCGGGCTCGATCTCACCGCGCACCGCTCGAGGGGCATCGCGAAGACGGACCTCGCGACCGCCGATGTGGTCGTTGTCATGACGCTCGACCACCTCGAAGAGATGGAGCGGCGGTTCCCGGGCGGGACCCGGCGCCGATACCTGATCCGGGCCTTCGAGAAGGGGCCCGATCCCGTGGGAAGCGCGCCCGAGCTCGATGATCCCATCGGTGAGGGTCTCGAGACCTACCAGGAATGCTTCGCCGTCATCCGCGACTGCGTCGATCACCTGGCCCTTCACCTCAAGCACACCGCATGACCGCCGGCCCCGGACGTGGGCCCGGGAGCTACGCCCGCGCGATCGAACAGGCCCTGTCGCGTCTGCGCCAACGCCCGGTCGTTCTCTCGCCGCGCGACTGGGCGCTGGTCTCGGACTGGTTCTCGCGCGGGATCCCTCTGGCGCTCGTCCTCGAGGTGCTGGAGGATGCGGCCGAGCGCTCCCGGCGGCGGCACGCGCTGCAGGGACCGCGATCTCTCGCGTACGTCGCCGCCGCGGTCGAGGAAAGCTGGCAAGCGATCGTCGAGGGCAGGGGAGGTCGTGCCGGGAAGACCGCCAGCCCCCTTCCGTCGCTCGATCGCGCACGGGAGCGATGGGCGGCCACAGCGAGCCGGTCGGAAACCGGCAGGCCGCTCCGCGACGCGCTCGACGGGCTCCTCCGGCGTCTCGACACGGGTCTCTCGCCGGAGAGCGCCGATCGCGAGATCGACGAGACGATCACCGCGCTCTGCCCGGGAGACCTTCTCGCCCGCGTGGACGCCGAGATCGATGCCGAGCTTCGACGCTTTCGGGACCGCATGAAGCCCGACGTGCTCGCGGCCACGCGCGGCCGAGCGCGGATCGATCGCCTTCGCCGCGAGCTCGATCTGCCGAAGCTCGCGCTCAGCGACCCGGAAGCCAACGTCGAGTAGAATGAGCGCGCCTCCTCCGCGAAACACCCGTGGAGCGTCTCACGAAGCGTCAGCCGGCGGTGCCCGCCGTCGCCGGGTTTCTCTCCGGGGTCGCCCTCGGGCTGCACGGCATCTTGGCGTCTGCCCTGCCGTGGCCGCTCTCCCTAGGGGTCTGCGCGCTCTGCTTCCCCCGTGAAAACAGGGTAAGAAAAGTCCTGATTGCGCTCGCCTGCCTCACCCTCGGAGCATGGGCGGGAAACCGCGCACGGCTGGACGCGGAGACTCGCGTCGCACGTTGGGTCCCGTCCGACGGCAGTGCCGTCGAGCTGCTGCTCGAGGGCCGCTTGCTGTCGGCACCGGAGCGCACCCCAGGAAACGAGTGGCGACTGCGGTTCGAGGGAGGGCCCGCGTCCACGGCGGGGTACCGCGCGAAGC
>JBFJTV010000153.1:0-6701 GCA_041625075.1 Candidatus Polarisedimenticolaceae bacterium
GCTCGCGCTCTACGGAGCGCGGCACGAGCGCCAGCGGAAGTGGGCTGGAATGCCGGCGAACGCGGGACTCGTCGTGAAGATGGGTAGCCGCGTCCGGGCTTGGTTCTCCGAGGTGTTTTGATGTCGTTACTGGAAAGGGGAAACGAATGATAACGATGGACGATCACGATCACGACGGTCAGGAGCTCCACCTGGCCATCGATGACGCGACGCCGGCCAACCTGAAGGTGATCGGTATCGGTGGCGGAGGCGGCAATGCCGTCAACCGGATGATCTCGACAAGCGTGCGCGGCGTCGAGTTCATCGCGGCGAACACCGACTGCCAGGCGTTGCACTCGAACCGCGCGAACACCAAACTGCAGCTCGGCGCCAAGCTCACCAAGGGGCTCGGCGCCGGCGCCAACCCCGAGATCGGCCGGAGCGCGGCGCTCGAGGACACCGAGAAGGTGCTCGAAGCGCTCGGCGGGGCCGATATGGTCTTCGTGACCACGGGGCTCGGCGGTGGAACGGGGACCGGCGCGGCGCCGATCATCGCGAACCTCGCGCGCGAGATGGGTGCGCTGGTCGTCGCGATCGTGACGTTGCCTTTTTCGTTCGAGGGTCGTACACGAAGGGGGCAGGCCGAGGAAGGACTCGCGCATCTGCGTCAGGTGGTCGACACCGTGATCACGATCCCGAACGACAAGCTGCTGCACACCGTCGAGCGGGGCACGCCCATCGCCGAGTCGTTCCTGATCGCCGATGATATCCTTCGTCAAGCAGTTCAGGGTATTTCGGACCTGATCACCATTCCCGGCGAGATCAACCTGGACTTCGCGGACGTCAAGACCGTGATGCAGGGGATGGGCATGGCGTTGATGGGCACCGGCATCGCCGAGGGCGAGCATCGGGCGGTCGAGGCCGCGCAGCGCGCGATCTCTTCGCCGCTGCTCGAGGACGCGAGCATCCACGGAGCGCGGGGCGTGCTGATCAACGTGACGGGTGGCGACGATATGACACTGCATGAGGTCTCCGAGGCCGCGGAGATCATCCAGGAGGCGGCGGATCCCGAGGCCAACATCATCTTCGGCACGGTGATCGAGAGCTCGAAGAAGACGAGGGGCAAGGTCAAGGTGACGGTCATCGCCACGGGCTTTGGCCGCGATGATCTGCAGCGCGCCGCCGTCACCCCCGCGGGCATCCACGCCGCGGCGGAGGAGATGCCGGTCGGAGCCGGGGAAGCGCCAATAGTCCCCGCGCGGTCGCAGTTCCTGCGCGCCGGGAAGAGCGACTCGTTCGACTTCGAGGGTGACGACGAGGGCTTCGGGCCCAACTTCCGGAAGATGAAGGACGACCTGGACGTCCCGGCGTTCCTTCGGAAACAGATGGACTGAACCGAGATGACCGCGCAGGGTCCGAACGACGAACCGAAGGCCGTGATTCTGGTGATCGACGACGATCCCGGGACGGCCGAGATCGTTCGATCGTGGTTCGAGGGACGACCCTACGACATCCTGTGCGCTCCCATTGCCGAGGAGGGCATCGAGCTCGCCCGGGCGCACCGCCCCGACATTATTCTCCTTGACGTCGTCATGCCGGGGATGGGCGGTCTCGCCGCCGCGCGGCGGTTGAAGACCGATCCGGCGACCAGCAACACGCCGGTGATCCTGCTCACCGCCAAGCGCGACGTTCACGACAAGGTCGAGGGGTTCGAGGCGGGCGCCGACGATTACGTCACCAAACCGTTCGAGTTCGAGGAGGTGGACGCGCGGATTCGCGCCATGCTGCGCAAACGCGAGCTGTACGTCGAGCTCGAGGAAACCGTCGAGGAGCTCCAGGACAAGAACCGCCTGCTGGGAGAGCTGGCGGTGATCGACGACAAGACCGGGCTCTTCAACTACCGACACTTCCGCAACAAGCTCGAGCAGGAGTGGTTGAGGTCCGAGCGTTACGGGAATCCCCTTTCCCTCGTGATGCTCGACCTCGACGACTTCAAGCAGCTCAACGACACTTTGGGACACCCGGCGGGCGACCAGGCGCTGCGCGAGTTCGCGACGCTCGTGACCGGAGGCGCGCGCGCAACGGATATCTGCGCCCGCTACGGCGGCGAGGAGTTCGCCGTTCTTCTGCCGCACACCAACGGCGAGATGGCGGCAAACGTCGCCGAGCGTATCCGCGAGGCCGCGCGGCAGTTCGTCTTCGTCGAAACCGACCGCCCCACCCGCATGACCGTGTCCGCGGGAGTCGCGACCTTCCCCTCGCCGGGCATCGACTCGGCGGACGCCCTGATCCGCAGGGCCGACGAAGCGCTCTACCGCGCCAAGAAGACGGGCAAGAACCGCGTCGTCGTCGCCGCCGAGCTCGTCACCTAGGACCGGGGTCAGGCACTTCAACGTCAGAGTTTCCGATCGGCACCCGTCGCGTTCGTCGTCGGACCCTTGGCAACTCCCTGAAATAACGGTAGGTTGGCCTCATCCGGTACCTGAGTCTCGCGCCGAGCTCTCCGAGGAGGGAGTGCATGGGTTCGCATCAGCCGGGCGATCTGACGGGCGTGCTCGAGGCGGCGCGATCGGGGGACCCCGGGGCAGAACAGGAGCTTCTCGAACGGGTCTACGATCAGCTCCGTCGCATGGCCCACGGCGAGATGGCTCGCGAGCTCAGACGCCCCACCATGCTCCAGACGACCGCGCTGGTCAACGAGGCGTGGTTGAAGCTCGGCGGCAACAAGCAAGAAGTCTGGAAGAACCGCAGCTATTTCTTCGGCGCGGCGCTCCGGGCGATGCGTCGGATCCTGATCGAGCATGCACGCAAACGCGATGCGCAGCGACGCGGGGGCGGCGCCGTCAGCGTGACCCTCGAGGACGATGCGGCCGTCGACGCGCCCCGTTTCGATCTTCTGGCTCTCGATGAGGCGCTGGACCGCCTTACCGCGATCCGGCCGCGCGCAGCTCGCGTCGTCGGGTATCGTTTTTTTCTGGGGATGTCGATCGAGGAAACCGCCGACCTGCTCGAGATTTCCCCACGACTGGTCAGCTCGGACTGGAACTTCGCCAAACGCTGGCTCGAGCGGGAGCTGAGCGCGGGCTGGCCCGCGAACGATCCGCCCGAGGGCACCGAGAATAGCCCCGATGAGACCTGACCAGTGGGACCGAGTCCAGGAGCTGCTCGACCTCGCCTCCGAGCTTCCCGAGTCTGAGCGGCCCGGCCTTCTGAACCGCGAATGCCCCGACGATGTCGTTGTGCGCTCCGAGGTCGCCTCGCTTCTCGGTTTCGGAGTCGACGACGCATTTCTCGCCCACGACCGCCTCGAGCCGGTGCTGGCCGAAGCGGTTTCGGAAGGTCCCCCGACGCGGATTCTCAACTACCGGATCAATCGTGTCCTGGGTGAAGGTGGGATGGGGATCGTCTACGAGGCCGAACAGGAGGAACCGGTCCGCCGCACCGTCGCGATCAAGCTCATCAAGCTCGGGATGGATACGCGCCAGGTCGTCGCTCGCTTTGGCGCCGAGCGACAGGCCCTCGCGTTGATGAACCACCCGAACATCGCGCGCGTCTACGATGCCGGCGCCTCGGAGGACGGACGGCCGTACTTCGTGATGGAGTACGTCGGCGGTGTGCCCATCAACCGGTACTGCGACGAGGCCCGTTTGACGGCTCGCGAACGCCTCGAGCTGTTCATCGAGGTCTGCGAGGGCATCCAGCACGCCCATCAGAAGGGCATCATCCACCGCGACATCAAGCCATCGAACGTTCTCGTAACGCAGCAGGACGGCCGCGCGACACCCAAGATCATCGACTTCGGCATCGCCAAGGCGACCGAGAGCACCTCGGGTGACACCGCGATGACCGAGATGGGCCAGTTGCTGGGCACGGTGCTCTATATGAGCCCCGAGCAGGCGACGACGACCGGTCGAGACGTCGATACGCGAACCGACGTCTACTCCCTGGGGTTGCTGCTCTACGAGCTGCTGGTCGGGACGTTGCCTTTCGATCCACGGGGACGTGAGATCGGTCTGGAGGAGGTTTATCGCCGCATCCGTGAGGACGATCCCCCGCCCCCGAGCACGCGGTTCAACAGCCTCGGCGATACCTCGAACGAGGTGGCGAGGATGCGAAGCACCGACCCAGGCTCGTTCGCGCGCGAGCTTCGCGGCGATCTGGACTGGATCGCTATGAAGGCCCTGGAGCGCGATCGCGCGCGCCGCTACGCCTCGGCCTCGGAGCTCGCGGCCGACGTCCGCCGGTACCTCGCCCACGAACCGGTCGTTGCGCGCCCCCCGTCCGCCGCGTACCGCGTCGGCAAATTCGTTCGCCGCCACCGCGTCGGTGTGCTGTCCGCGGCCGTTGTCGTGCTAGCCCTCGTCGGAGGGATCATCGCGACGAGCGTGGCCACCGTGCGGGCGAAACGCGCAGAACGGGCATCGGACCGGGTGACGGGTACGCTGGTCCGTGTGGTCGAGACGTGGGATCCCGAGCGGTCGCAGGCGGGTACCGATCCCCGGACGGTCCTGGCCGACGAGCTCCCGATCCTGCGCGCCGAGCTTTCCGATCAACCGGAGAAGCTCGGGATGATGCTGCGGACGATGGGGATGGTCTACCGCCGCCTCGGAGAGTATGGCGAGGCGATGCCACTGCTCGAGGAATCGCTCGCTCTCCTGCGGACCACGCATCGCGCAAACGAGGTCGAGGTCTACAACGCACTCAACGAGCTCGGAAACCTCGCGGCCCAGAACGAGGACCTACCCCGGGCCCGTCAGCACTACGAGGAGGCGCTCGGCATCGCGGGGGACGTCGCGAACCTCGACGAGCGCGACCTCGCCGACATCCTCAAGAACCTCGGAGATATCTACGTCGAGCAGGGCGAGCTCGAGCTGGGGCGCTCTGCGCTGGAGCGCGCTCTCGATATTCGGACAAGGCACTTCGGGCCGGAGAGCACCGCGGTCGCGAAGACGATGAGCTCGCTCGCCGGAATCCTCGTAAGGACGGAAGAGTACGACGAGGCGATCGAGCTGCTCGAGCGCTCGCTGGCGATACGCATCAAGCGGAATCACCCGACCCACCACCGCGTCGGCTACGGCTACTACTTCCTCGGCGAGGCTCAGCACAAGGCGGGACGCTACGACGAAGCTCGCGGAAACCTGGAGACGGCGGTCGAGATCTGGACGGCGGCGCTCGGCGCGAACCACAAGCTCGTTGGCGCCTGCTCCTTCGAGCTCGCCAGGGTCCATCATCGGTTGGGCGACCAGGACCGCGCGTACGCACTCTACAGCCGGGCGCGAGAGATCGACGAAAACGCCTTCGATCCGAGAAGCCCTGGGCTCGCGGCCAGCTTCGCGCGCTCGCTCGAGGCCTACGCGGACTTCCTAGCGGAGCTCGGACGAGATGACGAGGCCCGTCAAACCCGCACGGAAGCCGAACGCCTACTCGACCTTCATGCCGCAGATCCCTCTTAAAGAAATCAAACCCTTGCCGATTCGACTGCAAGTTCTCGCCGCGTTCTGCGCAGGTCTAGATAGGAGCCCGGTACATTGACCCCGGGCGTTGCGAGGAGATCATGCGATACGACAACAACGCGAAACCCACGGTCCGTGGTAGCCTTCGAGCGGAAAAGGCGCTGGCCATACCCCCCGCATCGAAGTCGAGACGATCGGTGGACCATCCATCACGAGCCGCCCTGTCGATTCTGATCCTCGCTGCGGTCCTGTGGTTTCCGGCCGCCGTGGCGACGGCCGCGACCACGGCGACGTGGACCGACGGGGCCCCCAACGACAGCTACTCGGACCCGGATAACTGGAGCACGAGCGTCTTTCCGTGTAACGGCGGGGACACGTACGATGTCGTGATTCCGGACGGCTCCGGATTGGTGAACGTCGACGTGGCGGGGTGCGTCGTCGAGACGCTGTCGCTCGGAACCGCGTCGACTCTTCGCATCCTCTCCACGGGCGGTCTGAGCGTCAACGGCCAGACGGACATCGCCGGCGTGATCGACGACGACGGCGGGCCGTTCACCGCGAACGTTGCGTCGTTCGTCGGCGGCGAGGCCCGGGTTCTCGGCAGTGCGGGCGGCGCCGTCGATATCGGAGCGGCGTCCTACTCCTCGGCGGGTATCACCTCCACGGCAACCGTGATCGAGGCCGCCGGAGGTCTCACGACGGTCGATCTCTCGTCGGTCCAGAGCATCGACGCGAGCTTTGACGACGGCTCGGCGGGAGCGTCCACGCACACGGTGTCGGCGTCCGGTGGGGGAACGGTGGACATCTCGGGTCTGCAGTCTGTCGTGCTCCCGCTCGGTCCGGAGGATTGGTTCGAGTTCCGCGCCAACAACGGGATGATCGAGCTCGACGCACTGACCACGATCCCCGCGGCGGGCGGGCGTACGCAGTTCGACGTGTTGGGCGGCGCCGAGCTGTCGTTACCGTCACTCGTGACGGCCGACGACATGCAGGTCGTTGCCAGCGGCGGTGCGCGTTTTCTGGTTAACGATCCCGCGCAGTCGGTGGCCTACAGAACCAACACGGCCTTCGGCCACACCACGGACATTCTCTACGCGTCCGGGGCGAACACGCTGATCGATCTGTCGGCGGTGGATGACTTCAGAGCCAACTTCGATCTCGGCGGCGGAAGCTGGTACCGCGTCCGCGCCGATGCGAACTCGACGATCGACCTGTCGGGCATCACGACCTATACCCTCCCGGTTCAGCCGGACGACTGGCTGTACTTCC
>JBFJTV010000154.1:0-6677 GCA_041625075.1 Candidatus Polarisedimenticolaceae bacterium
CCTTCTCGCCGTTGAGCTTGTCGAGCTCCATCATCGCCTTGATCCCGAAGGGCGTCGCGGCGTTGCCGAGCCCGAGGGCGTTGGCCGAGACGTTCAGGATCATCGCGCTCATGGCCGGATGGTCCGCGGGAACCGACGGGAACAGAAAACGCAACGCGGGTCCGGCTGCCCTCGCGATGATCCGGAGCAACCCGCCGTCCTCGGCGATCTTCATGAGACCGAGAAAGAACGCCATCACCCCGATCAGTTTGATCGCGAGCTCGACGGCGAGAGCGGCGGAGTCCAGGATCGCCCTGGTGAGCTCCGCCATTCCGTGACCCGGGGAGATGGTGAATGCGGCGACGAGGACCGAGGCAACGACGAGGATCAGGAAGATGGCGTTGAGCATCGGCCCGCCATCCTATACCCGATCGTCGGAGAATCAGCGTCCGGCGGCCATGTCCTCCGCGATGGCGCGTTGGAGAAGAGCTTCCTCGGCGCGCTCATGGCGGCGCATCATGTCGAGGAAGTTACCGAGATCGGTCTTGAGGGGGCCGACCTCGCAGGGCTCGCCGCGCTGGGCGTGGATGCGCGCCATCTCTAGGATCTCGATCATGCGCTGGTGCTCGGTGTTGAAGCGATGGATCTCCGCGCCCGCGTCCGGCATCACGTCGAGGATCGCCTGGTAGACGCCGTGCTTTTCCTCGTTCTCGAAATGCTCCTGGAGGTGTTCACGCAGGCTCTCGATCTGTGCGGCGAGTCGCCGCAGTTGCTCGACGTCGTGCGAGTCGACGTCCAACGCATCGAGCGCGGCCTTGAGCTGGTCGAGAAAGAAGTGGATCTGCTTGTGCTCGTCCAGTGTTTCTCGGGAGAGGCGTTGGAAAGTTGGCGATCCTGTCATGGTCGAGTTCTCCTTGCCCCCTCGCGGTGGCTTCCAACTGCCCCTCAAAGTTCCCCCGGATTTGGTCTCGCGTCAAGTGCCGCGTATGCCCCGAGCAGTCCTCAACCCCGAGGAAATCGCTCGGCTGGCGCGCCGCTCTTGGTTTTTCGGCAGTTAGCCCCCCGGGGTTGCAGGTTCCGCAACCAGACCACGGCACAGCGCTTCTACCTGCTCGGCGACCTCGTCCTCGGGGCCGCTGCCCGCCGGATCGGTCTGGAGAACCTCGACACGGAGGCGCTTTTTGAGAATCGCGGCCACCTGTGCGTAGGCCTTTTGCCAGGTTTCCAGGAATTCGAGAGTGTCGTGCGTACCGAGCTCGTCGCCGCGTGACCGTATCCGTGCCATCAGATCCGCAGGATCGACGTTGGCAAGGACCAGGATCTCGGGCGCGGGCGGTCTGACCAGATCCAGGACGTTGAGCAACCACACCTCGGGCGCGCGCCGGATGAAATGCCACCACCGTCGCACGGGCATCCGCCGTTGACCCGTGAGGTACTGCACGAGTTGGTGCATCTCGCGCTCCTCGAAGACACCGCGGTAGAAGTCGGCGTCGGCCCACGCAAGCAGATCCACGAGTGCGCTGCCGTCGGTGACGACAAAGCGGCCCTTGCGCGAGTGAACGAGCGCCTCGTTGACACGCGCGCGCTCGACCATCTCGACGAACTTCGATCCCTTGTAGAGCCGTCCGGCCCTGAGCGTGGAGCCGACCAGACCCAACCACCACCGGCTCGGAACGATCGGGAAGCCGCCCGCCACCGGGCGAACGCCTTGGTCGTCGGCCTCCATGAAACGCTCGCCGACGCCCACCGTCGGATCGACCCGTCCCAGCCGCTTCATGATCCGCTTGAAGATTCGTTGCCGCGCCTCGGGGTCGATGCCGCAGATCGAGATGCTCGTGGGCGGCGCGGGACGGGGCCCCGGAACCGGAGGGGGTGGCGGCGCGAGTGCCAGAACGTCGCGGCGGACCTGATCCGCGATCTCGGGCGCCGGGGCGTCGTGCGGGTAGACCCTCGGCTTACCGATGCTGACGTCGATGCTGCTCGGGACCGGGACGGTTTGCCCCCGGGGCCAGATCCGCTCGGGACCCGACATGTACACCGGCAGGACCAGCACCCCCGGAACCGATTGCACCAGCCGCCCGATCCCCTGGCGGAACGGCGCGACGACACCGGCCTCCCCGCGGCTACCCTCGGGGAAGAACACCAGGCTTTCTCCGTCCGCCAGGGCATCGGCGATGGGTCTGAGCGGGTCGGCGCCGGAGGCTTTCTTACGATCGATCGAAATCCCGTTGAACAGCATCCCGGCCAGCATCCTCATGAACCAGGTCTTGCCGAAGTAGTCCGCGGCGGCGACCGGGTGAACGTGCGGCACGCGGCTCAGGGGGAACATCGACATCAGGATGGGGCCGTCGAGATGGGAGTTGTGGTTGCCGACGACCAGACACGGGCCGCGGGGCACCAGATTGCGGCGGCGAAACCGGACGCCGAGGAACATCAGCACCGGGCGGACGAACCCGGCGTGAAACGCGATCATCACCAGGTTGCGGAGCAGGCGGCGCACGATTGTCTAACCCGACGCGTAGTAGTCCAGGAAGTGATAGAACAGCGGCGCCGCGTAGACCATCGGGGTGACGCGGTCGAGCAACGCCGCGCGTCCGACCGGCGCCATCGAGAGATCACGGGCGACCGCTTCGGTCACGATTCCACCCACCGTCACCGCGAGCGCCACGACAGCGCCTCCGACCGCGCCCCGTTCGGACGGAAATCCGAACGCCGGGGCCAGCCACGCGCCGAGACCGGTGGCGAAAGCAAAGCCGAGCGTCGTCCCCACGATCGAGCGTAGCACCCCGTTCCCGGTGCGCAATCGCCCGGTCAAACGCTGTGGAAACTCGGAGGCGAGAACCAGGATCCCGAACCACTCGAGACTGCCCTGTGGCGAGTGCGCCAGGAATCCGAGGTGCGCGCCGCAGAAGACAAAGATCAGAACGCCGAGGAGCACGCGGCCGAGAGAATCGAGCAGACCCTCCTGTGGCGTGCCGAGCGACAGGATTCCCGGGAGAAACAAGAACAGATAGAGAAGGATCGCCGCAAGAAACCCCTCGTACGAATCGATGTACACCGCGTAGAGAAAGCCGGGTATGGAGAGATAGACGATGAGCGTCGCCCAGCGATCCTGCCGTCGCAGCGGGGCGAGAAACGAGTACTCCCGCATCGAACCGAACATCACGATGCCGAGCAGCGGCAGCGAGACCCACAGCGGGACGCCCCCGATCATCACCAGAAAGGCTCCGATGAAGATCCAGTAGATTCCCCAGCCGCGGATCGCCCGGTAGCGCCCGCCCCTGGAGCCCACGATCAGCGAGATCAGGACGACCACCAGAACGCACGCCGCGAAAATCAGCGAAATATCGGGAATCTCGAGATCCACGGTTCCTCCACGGGCCTCTATTATGGTCCGGTCGCTTGCGGGTTCCTAGTACGAGTGGACTAGACTCCGAAAGGGTCGACAAGGAGATCTTCAATGAATCTCGGCATGATCGGTCTGGGCCGGATGGGACTCAACATGGCCCGCCGACTTCTCGAACGGGGTCACACGGTCGTCGGAACCGCGAAGGACACCGGTTCCTTCGACGCCCTCGAGAGTGCCGGCGGTCACGCCGTCAAGGGCGTCAAGGATCTGGTCGCCGAGCTCGAGCTTCCGCGCCTGGTGTGGCTGATGGTGCCGGCGGCAACCGTCGACAAGATCCTCGGGCAGCTGACACCCCTTCTCACCGAGGGCGACCTCATCGTCGACGGTGGGAACTCGAACTACAAGGGCAGCTTGCGGCGAGGCGCGGACCTCGCCCGGAAGGGCGTCGGGTTTCTCGATGTGGGAACCAGCGGCGGGATCTGGGGTCGCGAGAACGGATACAACCTCATGGTGGGGGGATCCGAGGAGAGCTTCCTGCGGGCCGAGCCCGTCCTGAAGGACCTGGCCCAGGAAAACGGCTACCTCCACACCGGTCCGGTCGGTTCCGGACACTACGCCAAGATGGTGCACAACGGCATCGAGTACGGCATGCTCCAGGCCTACGGCGAAGGGTTCGAGATCCTCGCGCGAAGCCGGTTCACCTACGATCTCAGAGCGCTGGCGCAGCTCTGGAACCATGGAAGCGTGGTGCGCTCGTGGTTGTTGGAACTGGCGGAGCGTGCGCTGGCCAATGACCCGCGGCTCGGCTCGGTGCGCGACTACGTCGAGGATTCGGGCGAGGGCCGGTGGACGATCGACGAGGCCATGAACCTCGAGGTGCCGGCGCCGATCATCACGCTGTCGCTTCTGGCGCGACTCGGCTCGCGGCAGGAATCGTCGTTCTCCGCGAAGTTCGTCGCCGCGCTTCGGAACGAGTTCGGCGGCCACGCCGTCAAGAAATCGGAGTAAAGCCTTGGCGCAACTCGAAACCGAGAACCCGCTCCGTGCCGGTTTGGCTCGCCCACGCGGTGTCGAGCCGGCGACCGTCGTGATCTTCGGCGCGTCGGGCGATCTGACGCGACGCAAGCTCGGGCCGGCGCTCTACAACCTGGTCCTCGACGGGCTGCTGCCGGCGAGCTTCGCCCTGGTCGGGGTTGCCCGACGCAAGAAGAGCGATGCGGATTTCGCGGGAGAGCTTCGCGAAGGGATCGAGAACCACTCCCGTCGTCCGCTCGACCCCAAATTGTGGGAGGAGGGGTCTTCGAAGATCTTCTACGTCTCCACGACCTTCGAGGATGACGAGGGCTACCGCCGTCTCGCCGAACGCCTCGACACGATCGACCACGAGCAGGGCACGGAGGGGAATAGGCTGTTCTACCTCGCCACGCCGCCGTCGGCCTTCCCCGTGATCGTCGAGCGTCTCGGACGCGCCGGTCTCAACAAACCGGGGAAGGGTGGACGCTGGGCGCGGGTCGTGATCGAGAAACCCGTGGGACGCGATCTCGAGACGGCGCGCGAGCTCAACGACGTCGTCAACGGTGTGTTCGAGGAATCGGAGGTTTACCGGATCGATCACTATCTCGGGAAAGAAACGGTGCAGAACCTGCTGGTCTTCCGCTTTGCCAACGCGATCTTCGAGCCGCTGTGGAACCAGAAGTACATCGATCACGTGCAGATGACGGTGGCCGAGTCGCTCGGCGTCGAGGGCCGCGGCGGGTACTACGAGGAATCGGGAACGACCCGGGACATGCTACAGAACCACATCTTCCAGCTGTTGTGCCTGATCGCGATGGAGCCCCCGGTGTCGCTCGAGGCCGATGCGATCCGCGACGAGAAGGTCAAGGTGCTGCGGGCACTCCGTCCGATCGACCCCGCGAGCGTCGCCGACGAGACCGTTCGCGCGCAGTACGAACCCGGTGTCGTCGCGGGCAAACCGGTCCCCGGTTATCGTGAGGAGCCCGGGGTGTCGCCCGAGTCACGGACCGAAACGTACGTCGCGACGAGACTCTTTATCGACAACTGGCGGTGGGCCGGCGTCCCGTTCTATCTGCGATCGGGAAAACGACTGACCAAGCGCGTCACCGAGGTCGCGATGCAGTTTCGCGACGTTCCGCATCGGTTGTTCAAGACCGATTCGCTGGTCCCGAACGTCCTCGCGATGCGCATCCAACCCGACGAGGGCATCACCCTCAAGGTCGATTCGAAGGTCCCGGGGACGAGCAGCGGGATCCGGCCGGTCGCGATGGAGTTCCGCTACGGGACCTCGTTCGGCCAGGAACCGCCCGAGGCCTACGAGCGCCTGTTGCTCGACGCGCTTCTCGGCGACCCGACACTCTTTATCCGGCGCGACGAGGTCGAGGGCTCGTGGGCCTGGGTCGATCGGTTGTTCAAGGGCTGGAGCGCGGCGCCTCAGGACGGGGCGCTTCCCGGTTACGCGGCCGGAACGTGGGGTCCTGCCGAGTCCGACGTCCTGCTGGCGCGTGACGGCCGGGCGTGGAGGCGTCTGTGAGCGATCGCAGCATGGAACAGGTTCGCGTTCCCGACGTCGGGGCGATCGAGAAGGAGCTCGCCGAGTTCTGGCGTGAGGCCTCGTCCGACGAGCAGGCCGTGCTGCGCGCGTCGATGGTCAACCTCGTGGTGGCGTGCAAGGACTCGACGTCGCTTGCCGAGGCCTCGAAGACGATCGCGCGACTCTCCGAGCACCTCCCCGGACGCGCGATGGTGATCTCGACCGAGCCGCCGGCCGATGGGGAGGAAACGCGGCTTGAGGCATACGTTTCGACCCACTGTCACCAGGGCCCCGGAGGAAGCCAGGTGTGCAGCGAGCAGGTAACCCTGTCCGCGTGGGGAGAGGCGTCCTCTTACATCCCCGAGACGGTGCTGCAGCTTCTTCTCGAGGACACCCCGGTGGTCACGTGGTGGCGTCGCGCAAGGATGCTTTCGGATCCGTTGTGTCATCCTCTGGCGCGGCTCTCCGACCGCTTTGTCGTCGACTCCTCGTTGTTCGAGGACCCGCGTGCCGCGCTCACGGACCTGGCCACGATCTCGGCCGACGAGAGCTGGCGAGGAAGCGTGGGAGATCTTGTGTGGATGCGGTCGGAGGCGTGGCGCGAGCAGGTCGCTTCGTTCTTCGACGGCGTCGCTTTTCGCGAGCACCTCGACAAGGTGACCGCCTTGCGCGCGACCTGCGGTGGCCCGGCCGACTCAGCGGGTTTCACCGTCGCAGGGGGGTACTTCGTGGGGTGGATGGCCTCGCGTCTCGGCTGGGGCTTCGAGGGTCCGGGGCGTTGCTCGCGCCGGGACGGCCGCG
>JBFJTV010000155.1:0-6657 GCA_041625075.1 Candidatus Polarisedimenticolaceae bacterium
GAGATGAGCCTGTTTTACGACGGCCGCTACGTCGCCCGGCTGGAAGCCGAGCAGCGATTCCATCCGAACATGCTCTTTCCGCAGCTTCGGGCCGCGTTTCTCGAGGCGCGCGCTCTGGGCGAGGGCGACGACCACGAGCTCTACCGACGGTCCGTCGTCGGTGTCTACGATCTCATCGGGCGGCTCGAGGGAAGCGCCGGGCGTGAGGTCAAGACCCCGTCCACCGAGGTCGGGATCCACAAGTCGTTCTCCCTCGCGCGTCCCACGCGATTCGGCGAGGACTTCTATCTCATTCCCCTGTGGGTCGATCCCCGAACGGGAGAGGCCAGTATCCGGATCTTCGTGAACCCGATGGTCAATTTCATCTGGCTCGGCGGGCTGATCGTGGTGCTCGGCGCGCACCTGTCGGTGTTGCCCGACTCTCGTGAGCGAAGACGCCTCGAGGCCGCCATGGCGACCGAGGGGAAGGCCGTTGCGTAAAACGCCGGCGGTCAGTCTGGCCGCCCTGCTCGTTGTCGCGTCGTCCGCCGTTGCCACTGCGCAGATCGCCTACGATGACCCCGAGTACCTCAAGGCGGCCACGACAATCCTGTGCGACTGCGGTTGCCACCCGCAGTCGGTGCACGAGTGCGCCTGTGGTCGCGCCGACGAGATGCGCCGGGAGATCGCCGGCATGATCGTCTCGGGGACGGATGGGTCGGGGATGAGCGGGGACGAGGTGATCGCGCTCTACGTCGCCGAAAAAGGTGAGCAGATCCGGATCGCACCGACGGCGACGGGATTCAACCTGGTGGCGTGGCTCGGACCGGGTATCCTGTTGCTCGCCGCGGGCATCGGTTTGTTATTCGCCCTCAGACGCTGGAGTCGAAGCCACGGTGCCCGCGACGGCGAGAGTGAGCCCCCGGTCAACGTCGATCCGGACGATCCGTACGTTGCCCGAGTCAAGAAAGCGCTCGAGAAGTACCCATGAACGCTGGCATCATCGTCTCATTCGTTCTCGGCGGCGTGGTCCTTGCCTTCGTCCTCGCGCCGTTGTTCCGCAAGGACGCCGCCCAAACCGAGTTTCGCGCGGCCGCGGTCAGTGACCTCGCCGAGCTTCGGAGCCGGCACGACATGATCCTCGCGAGCCTCAAGGACCTCGAGGACGATCGTGCAACGGGGAAGATCGGTGATGACGATTATGCGGCGCTCGAGCGCCAGTTGACCGCCGAGGCTGTGGAGGTCCTCAAGAAGATGGACGCTCTCGGGAAACGCAAGCCCGGCTCCCCCACCCTCATCCGCTGAGAGGAGACGAGTTGGGCGGCGACAACGTCGTCGAGGCGCGGGCCCTGACCCGGACATTCGGCCACCTCAAGGCACTCGACGCCGTCGATCTCGATCTCAGGCGTGGCGAGACGGTGGCGGTGTTCGGCCCGAACGGCGCCGGCAAGACGACCTTGCTTCGCATCCTGACCTCGACACTCCGCCCGACCTCGGGGACCGTGAGAATCGCGGGTCTCGATCCCCGGGTCGACGAGCGTCGGACCCGACGCCTGCTCGGGATGATCTCGCATCAGACGCTGCTGTACGACGAGCTGACGGCTCGTGAAAACCTGCTTTTCTTCGGACGACTCCACGGGGCCGACTCTCCCGAGCAACGCGCGACGGCCTTGCTCGAATCGACCGGGCTCGCGCTTCGCGCCGACGATCCGGTTCATACCTTTTCACGCGGGATGCAGCAGCGTCTCGCGCTCGCGCGCTGTCTGATTCACGACCCCGAGGTCGTCCTGCTCGACGAGCCGTTCACCGGTCTCGATCCGCACTCGGCGACGACGTTTCGGACCACGCTCGATACGCTGCGGACCCGTGGCCGTACGCTCCTGGTGGTCACCCACGACCTGGCCCGCGGGCTCGAGCTTTGCGACCGCTGGATGATCCTCGCACAGGGTCGGATCGCCGCCGCGGGGACCGCGGCGGAGGTCGCGGGCCCGGGCTTCGAACGCCTCTATCTCGACAGCATCGACCGCCTCGCCGCGGCCGGGGGCGTGGCGTGAGCGCCGTACCCGTCGGACTCGCAGTCGGCCCGGGTTTCTTCCGGGCGGCGCGCCTGGTGGCCGGCAAGGATCTCCGGATCGAGTGGCGCACCCTCGATAGCCTGGCGTCGATGGGGCTCTTTGCCCTGATCGTGCTGCTGGTCTTCAGCTTCGCCTTCGATCTCTCGACGATTCGCGAGCTCGGCGCCTCCAGGATCGTTCCCGGGGTGCTATGGGTCACGATCTCGTTTTCGGTCATCGTCGGGTTCGCGCGCTCGTTCCGACTCGAGCGCCGCCGTGACGCGCTCGCGGCACTACTCCAGGCGCCCGTGGGGCGGGGGGCGATCTTCGCGGGCAAGGCCCTGGCGAGCCTCCTCACCGTGTGGGCGCTGCAGGTGATCCTTCTTCCCCTGACGGCGATCTTCTTCGACTACGATCTCCTGGGAGTGCTGGGACCGATGGTGCTGGTCGTCGCGCTCCACACGATTGGATTGACGGAGCTCGGCATCCTTTTCGGCGCGATGGTCTCGAGGATCGGGCGTGGCGAGGCGCTGCTGGCCACCCTCCTGCTCCCCGCATCGACGCCCCTGTTTCTTTCCGCCGTGCGGTGTACGCAAACGGTCGTCGAGGGCGACCCCCTCTCGGAAGTGACCAAGTGGCTTTTGGTTGCGATTGGATTCGACGTCCTCTACTTTCTTGTGGCCCTGATGACGTTCGAGTTCGTGATCGAGGAATGAGACCGTGAAACACTACCTGTTGTGGGCGCTGTGGCTCGTCACCCTGCCGCTGATGTTCGCGGCCATCTGGGCCGCCTTTCTCCTGGCCCCCGAGGAGAGAGTCATGGGTGCGGTCCAGAGGATCTTCTACTTCCATGTACCCTCGGCCATCGCCACGTACGCGGCGGTCGTGGTGTTGCTGGGCGCGTCGATGGCCTACCTCTGGACCCGCCGATCGGTCTTCGATCATATCGCGCGCGCGTCCACCGAGGTCGGCCTCCTGTTCTGCACCCTCGTGCTGATCACGGGACCGATCTGGGCCAAACCGGCATGGGGCGTGTGGTGGACGTGGGAGGCGCGGCTGACGACGACGCTGGTGTTGTGGTTACTTCTCGCCGCGAGCCTGATGGTCCGTGGCTATGCGCGCGACCGCGACACCGGTGCGCGCTTTGCCGCCGTGCTCGGGATCGTGGCGGCGCTCGATCTACCGATCATCCACAAGGCCGTGGAATGGTGGCACGGCCTCCACCCGGACGTCTTCGGCCCCGACAAGAGCGAGCCGCTCGCACCCGCAATGCGGGACGCCTTTCTCATCTGCACGCTCGCGATCTTTGCCCTGCTGGTGTTGCTTTTGACGCTGAGATCCTACGGCGCATCGCTCGAGGAACGCGCCGACCGTCTGTCCGAGACGCTGTCCGGACGCTGAGGGAGAGGAACGGATGAAGAACTACGAGTTTCTCTTTTGGGCGTACGCCGTGATCTGGACCGGTCTCGGGGCGTTCATCGGGTTCACGATCTTTCGGCTGGTCAAGGTCGATCGCCGCATCGGCCGACTCGAACAGGCCGTCCGGGCTCGGAAGGAAACCCCCTGAAGCGTTCGGGGGACGGGGTTACATCTGCGCGGTCTCGTCTCGACCGAGTAGCTCCACGATCTTTTTCTCGAGGACCTTCTTGGGCTTGGGGCCGATAAAGGTCTCGACAATCGTCCCGTCACGGTCGATCAGAAACGCCGTGGGGTAGCCGACGACTCCGCCGAACTGTTTCTCGACCTCGAGGGTCCCGATGAGGTTGAGGTAGGACAGGTCGTGTTTTTCGGCGAAGGGCTTGACGACCTCGAGACCGCTGTCGTCCATGGCGATCGCCAGGATCTTGAAGCCATCGGGGCCGTACGTCTCCTGGAGGGCCTTGAACATCGGGATCTCTTCTCTACAGGGGGCGCACCACGTCGTCCAGAAGTCCACCAGCCTGACGTTACCGTCGTAGTCCGACAACCGCACCGCGTCCCCCTCGAGGTCCTGGAGCACGAAGTCCGGCGCCTCGGCTCCCCCTTCCGCGCCGACCGCCGCCCGCGTGCCGCCGGCCGTGGCGGTCTCCGTCGAGGTCTCGACGCTCTCGCCGCTGCAGGCACAAAGTGCGACGACGACGATCGCCACAAACAACACCGGGAAGATCGACCTCGAACGCTGGATGGCCATCGTCTCTCCTGTTGGCCGGAGCGAAACCGCCCGCGGCGACCGCTCATTGTAGCAGCGCGCAGGAATGCCGGCTCCTTTGACAGCCCGTTCGGCTCCGTGCTACTACACTGCCCCCGCCATAACCCGGAGAACCCCGAATGCAGATGCGCCTATTCCCTCGCCCCAGAAAGGCGTGGGTCGCAGCGTGCGTCGCGCTCGCGGTGGCCTTGGCGGCTCCCCTGCCCTGCTTGGCCGCGACCGACCGCGCGGTCCGCGGGGGAAACGGTATGGTCGTCGCGATCGACGCGCGGGCCGTCGAGGTGGGTGTCGAGACGCTCCGACGCGGAGGCAACGCCGTCGATGCCGCCGTCGCGACCGCCTTCACCCTCGCGGTGACCTACCCGGCCGCGGGAAACCTCGGCGGCGGAGGTCTGATGCTCCTCCGGACGTCCGAGGGCGAGTTTGCCGCCCTCGATTTCCGCGAGCAGGCCCCCGCCGCGCTGAGGCCCGAGCTCTTCCTGGACGAAGACGGACAACCGGTTCCGGGTCTGAGTCGCGAAACCGGCCTGGCGGTGGGGGTGCCGGGAACCGTCGCGGGTCTTGCCGAGGCTCACCAGCGCTGGGGGTCGCTGCCCTGGGCCGATCTGATCCGCCCCGCGATCCGGCTGGCCGAAGAGGGCTTCCCGCTCTCGAGATGGAATGCCTATACCTTCAGTTTGCGAGCGGAACGCCTCGCGGCCGATCCTGAATCGCGAGCGATCTTCACACGTGGCGGTACACCGCTCGGGGAGCTCGACCGGCTGGTGCAGCCGGACCTCGCCGAGACCCTGAGGCGCATCGCCGAATCCGGCGCGGGCGGTTTCTACGGTGGCCCGGTCGCCGAGGGGATCGTCTCGACTATCAAGCGCTCCGGCGGGGTCATGCATCTCGACGACCTGGCCTCGTACCGCGCCGTCTTGCGCGAGCCCGTCGAGACGGACTACCGCGGCTACCGGGTGGTCTCGTTTCCGCCCCCGAGCAGCGGCGGCATCGTCCTGCTTCAGATCCTGGAGATGCTGGAGACCTTCGATCTCTCGGCCTCCGGCTTCGGCTCCTCGCTCACGATCCACCGCATGGTAGAAGCCGAGAGGCGGGGGTACGCCGACCGCTCCGAATGGCTCGGCGACCCCGCGTTCTTCACGGTGCCCACCGAGGAGCTGCTGTCGCCGGACTATCTGGCGTCCCGGGCCGCCAAGATCCGCGACCGCAAGGCGACCCCGTCGAAACGGGTCCGACCGCTCGAGAGGGCCACGGTCGAGTCGACCGAAACCACCCACCTCTCGGTGGCGGACGCGCGCGGCAACGCGGTCGCGATGACGCTCACGCTCAACGCCTTTTTCGGCTCGGCGATCGTCGGTGAGAACACCGGCGTCTTGCTCAACAACCAGGTCGACGACTTCGCGATCGCCCCCGGCGTACCCAACCTCTGGGGGCTGGTCGGGGGCGAGGCCAACGCGGTCGCGGGCGGCAAGCGACCGCTGTCGTCGATGACCCCGACGATCGTCGAGGCGCCCGGCGGAGGACCGCGGCCCTTCCTCGTCCTCGGCTCTCCGGGCGGGGCGACGATCATCACCACGGTCCTGCAGGTGCTGGTCAACGTGATCGATCACGATCTGCCCCTGCAGGAGGCGGTCGAGGCTCCTCGATTCCACCATCAGTGGTATCCGGACCACATCGAGTACGAGACCCGGGCCTTCCCCGCCGACGTCGCCGTCGCGCTGGAGTCCCGCGGGCATCGTCTCAAGCTCCGCGACCTCATGCTCGGCAACGTTTCCGCCATCGGCCTGGACGAGGACGGCGCCTGGCTCGGGGCGGCCGATCCCCGGCGTGAAGGCTCGGCGGCGGGGTACTGAGCCCCATGAGCGAGACCACCCGCCCGACCGTCGCCGTCTTCGGATCGTCCGAGCCCCTCGAGGGCGAGCCGGGATACGAGGCGGCCCGGCAGACGGGCCGGCGACTCGCCGAGGCGGGTTACGACGTCGTCACGGGCGGCTATGGTGGCGTGATGGAAGGGGCCAGCCGGGGCATCCGGGAGGCGGGTGGCCGCTCGGTCGGGGTCACGACGGAGATCTTCAGCGAGCGCAATCCGAATCCGTTTCTGGACGAGGTGGTCTCGACCCCCGACCTGTACGTCCGGACCCGCGAGCTGATCGATCGCGCCCTCGGCTTCGTGATCCTCCCGGGGAAGTCCGGCACCCTCGCTGAATTGACCTTTCTGTGGGCCCTCCGGCGCGCGGGACAGCTCGGCCGCAAACCCGTCATCCTGCTCGGCGACGAGTGGCGCCATCTGCTGCGTCACCTGCTGCGCGCGGGTATACTCGAATCCGACCAGATGGACGTGACCCGGGTGGTCGATACACCCGAAGAGGCCGTGGACGCCCTGGACGCCTTCTTCGGTGGGGCGCTGGAGACCCGATTTGGGGAATAGAACCGGAC
>JBFJTV010000156.1:0-6589 GCA_041625075.1 Candidatus Polarisedimenticolaceae bacterium
GAGAGCGCGTGACTGGCAGTCACGAGGTCAGGGGTTCGATCCCCCTCAGCTCCACCACTCCTCGCTAACGCTCGTCGTGGTTTCGCTGAGGCGGCTCAGGCCCTCGCGCTGCGCCCTCGGGCTCGATCCCCCTCTCGGTTCAACACCCGATCGGGTCGCTGAGGTGGCTCAGGCCCTCGCGACCAGCTTGCGGACCGCGGGTTTGAGCGTGAACTTGAACCACCGCATGAACCTCCCGAGCGGGCTGGGTCGAAAGACGTACAGGTAGGCGTGGTCATAGCCCTTGTCGGTCCAGCGCTGCTTCCACTCGAGATCGGAGCCCAGAAACTCGAACTGCGTCACGCCGCGCCCCGACAGATCGCCGAGGACCGCGTTGACCAGTAGATGCCCGGGAGAGATCTCACGGTAGCCCTCGTCGTGCGCGCAACGTGGCACGACGTAACGCGAGCCGCACGTCAGGCCGATCTGCGAGGCGACGATCTGTCCTTCGAACTCGAGCGTGTAGATCGACAGGTACCCCAGCTGCTCTGCCTGGGCGGCCAGCTGGTAGGTGAACTCGCGAAGCCCCTCGTTGCTCTCGAGAGTCTCTCCGCCGTCCTGTTTCCAGCCGGCGTTTTCCATCGTGCAAAAGCGCTCGAGCTCATCCGGCTCGGCACGCTCGCTGCGATGGAGCCGCAGCGTCTCGGATCCTCGGATCCGCCGCAGCGTCTTGCGCAGGGTCCTGCGGAGGTTGTAGCTACGTCCGATGGCCACCGTGTCCGACACCGGCCCGTTGAGCGGAATGTACGGGCTGCGCTTCGCCTCGCGGCGTCCTACCGGGAAGCCGTCACGCGAGGCCCGCGCGATCAGACGGTCGAGTGCGCCGCCGATCGGCGCCTGCGGGAAATCCAGCACGCCCCAGCGCTCGGTCCGGAGAAAGGCCCAGATGGCCTCGACCGCGGCATCGGTCTCGCCGTCCCGGCACGCCATGTCGAACCGCTCGGTGGTTTCGTTGGCCAGCCCGCGGATCCGACGCACGGGCACGCCGGAGAAGGTGACGCGGTCGCGGACGACCGGTAAGACCGCGATCAGACGTCCCCCGCGTCTTGCCGTGATCAGTTCGAGCCGCGGGTTCCCCTCGTACGCACGCGTGTGCGCAACAAACCACTCGGGGCGATAGAAGGGAAGGTCGGCGTCGCCACCGGCACACATCGCTCGCCATTCGTCGGCGAATGCCTCGAGAAGCTCGACGCGACCGGAATGCATCTCGACGACGGGCGCCGAGCCAGGCTCGGCGAAAGGCCGCGGTTCGACGCGCATCTACGAATCCGGCTCCCGACTTTGCCGCAGGCGCCGGTTCAGGGCGTCTGGCGATTGAGAAGAGCGCGGCGCGTCGTCACGAGAGAACGCACGACGGGGCCCGGCATCCACGAGAGTACACGATAATGAAGCGGGGCCCCGCTGGCCACCCTCAACGCATCGCGGGCCTCTCGCGTGCGACCGTGCACGATCAGGGCACGGGCGCGAGCGCGGTGCTGCTCCTGGACCGTGGCCTCGAACTCTTCGCGGTGTCTCGCCATGAAACCGAGATCGCTTCCCCAGACGCGCCCGAGCACTTTGAGACGAGCGGCCGCCGTGGTCAGCGCGTCGGCGTCGGTGAGCCTGCCCTCGTCGTGGCCGTGCTGCCAGGCGGTCTCGCACGCGAAGTAGGCTCCCTTGCCCTCACCGGCGAGTCGCCCGTAGCACTCCCAGTCCTCGTAAACACTCAAGTCCTCGGCGAACCTCAGGGCATCGCCCGCCTCCTCGCGCCGGACGACGAGCGTGCTGGTGAAGACGTAGCTCGCGGCCATCTCGGCAAGATAGAGATCTCCGACGTGCACCTCGAAATCGTCCCAACCGATGGGGAGAGAGGCGACCGATGAATAGGACACACCCGGCCCGAGGATCTGGTCCCACGGTCGCGGGTCCTCGTGCCAGTAACGCAGGCAGTCGTGCTCCTCGGTGCCGTTGGCGTGGAGGTGCGCGAAGTTGCTGAAGCTGAAGAGAACATCCGGACGCGCCATCATGAACTCGCGGTGCAGCGGCAGTTTGCCGGGCATCCACTCGTCGTCCGAGTCCAGAAAGGCAACCAGAGGTTTCGTGGCCTCGGAGACTCCGATGTTCCGGGCCTTCCCCGCGCCGCCGTTCGGCGCACGAATGTACCGGATGCGCTGGCCATAACGTTCAAGGGCCTCCCCGGTGCGGTCGGTGGAACCGTCGTCGATGACGATCAGCTCGTCCCCGACCGCGCACTGCGCGAGCGCCGACTCCACCGCACGCACGACGCGTTCCCTGCGGTTGTAGGTCGGGATGATCGCGGATATGGCGAGCCGACCCATCCATCCCCCCGGGGGCGGATCCCGGAAAACTCGGACGCGTGCTGGTCTGATCCTTTCGACTCAAATTACGGGCAGAGCGTACGCCCGGCAAGGCTTTTCGCGGATCGGGGCCTACTCGGTTGACGCCCTTTGCCCCTCCCGCCTACGATGCCGGTCTTGCCCGTGGAAGCGGATGGGGCCCGGTGGCTCCCCTGGTCTTCAAAACCAGTCGTCGGGCGGCTCCGTCGTCCGAGGTGGGTTCGACTCCCACGCGCTTCCGCCATCCGGTCCGGGCGGCGGCCGGGTGTGCGTTCGTGGGGCCGCGGCCTTACATTCGACTGCCGAACCGAGCGTGCTGAGGAGGTCGCGTTGTCCGGTGTCGTGAGGTCGCGGTGAGGTTGCCACGCTGGCTCGCGTGGCTTCTGGTAGTCCTGACCTTCTTCACCGCGGGTCTGCTCCGCCAGTTCCACGACAGCATCCCGCAGTCGCCGTACGTTCCCCCGGTCGTCGGAAGCCTGCTATTTGCCTCCATTGTTTTTCTCGGGCTCGTCGCGGCGCGTGAGCGCCAGGTGGGCGCGGTGCGTGCGGAGGGGGTTCGGCTCGGCAGCCTGACTCCCCTGCTTCTGATGCTTCTGGTCGAGAAGTGGGTCTCGATCGCGCTATACAACCCGACGTTCTACTTCATCGGCTCGGAAGACGCGTCGCCAGAGCTGCTCGACGCGAAGTACCGCATCTTCGCCGGTGCCGGTCTGCTGGCCGTTTGCCTGTTGCTCGCCGCCTTCTCCAAACCGGCGGCGCGTCGGACCTGGAGGGTGGCACGCACCCGTCACATCCCCATCGCCCTGGTGGCGACCGCCGTCATCGTCGCGGGAACCTACGCGGTGCTGTGGGCGGGGCTCGCGTTGACCGGACGCTCCACGCGGTTGTGGTTTCCGAGCCTCGACTCGCTGGTGCTGTGGATCCTGATCGGCCAGGCTTTTCGGGCCTTCGCGGAGGAGATCTACTACCGCGGTCTGTTGCTTGCGGAGATGCAGCGGCTGGCCCCGCGTCTCGGCGTCAGTAACGTGGCCGTGAGGCGGTGGGTGGCGCTCGGATTCACCTCCGTCCTGTTCGGCATGGAGCACGTCTACCTTGCCGGCTCGATGGAGGAAACCGTGAGGAGGCTGATCTTCACCGTTTCGCTCGGACTTCTGTTCGGGCTGATCGTGCTGATGAGCGTCAACATCTATCTGGCGGTGGGGCTGCACACCTGGATGAACTGGTTGCTGCTCAGCGCCGCCCCTCGCTTCGCCGATGACGCGGGCGGTTCGATCCTCCCGCCCGGGGCCTACATCGGCGTGGCACTCGTCCTGACCTTCGTGTTGATTCTGGTGGGCGGTCGGCGACTACGCTCGGACCGCTGACCTGCGTCGGGATCGGATGCTCAGGAGCGCTTCTTGGTCTCCCCCTCCGCACCCTTGACGTCGAGCTCGAGGAGCTTCTCGATGCCTTCCTCACGGCCTTCCTTGACGACCCGGCAGAGCTCGCGGATCAGGTCGGCGATGCGTCCCGCCGACTCCTCGATCACGGCCGCCGCCTTGGCGACCTTCGGATCGCCCTTGACCATCCGGAGCAGCTGGGCGCGTCCCATCAAAGCCGTCAACGGATTGTTGATCTTGTGACTCAACACGCCGAGCGTGCGCATCATCTCTCCGAGCTTCTCGATCCGGTGGCGCTTTTCGGTCTCGGCGGCCTTCGCCATCAGCGCGGTCGCCTGGGTCGCGAACATCACGAGTGCACGGATCTTCATCGCGTTCCTGCTGTTCGGCGGGCTCTTGCCGGGATCAAGCGCGTCGTCGGGAAGCTCCCGCAACCGCCTCTCGTACTCGGTCAGGACGACGCTCAAGAGCTCGTCGAGGTCGTGGCTCTTCTCGATCAGCTCGAGACTGACATCGTGAACACGGCTCAGCTCCCGAAGATCGGGCAAGGCTGCCTGGTAGGCTTCGACGTCGCTCGAAGGGAAACGCGGTGACTCGCTCATGACTGCTCTCCCGCGGTATGGGCTCGCGAGGGCCGGTGCTTGACCATGACGACCTCGGTCCCCACTTCGGTGTCGGTGTACTGCACGTCGTCCATCGCCTCCCGGATCATCAGGATCCCGTAGCCGCTTTCACGCAGCGTTCCGGAATCCGGCGGGCGGTAGGACGCGAAGTCGAAGGCGGCGCCATAGTGCCGCACGGTCAAGCTCAGTGAGCCGTCATCGACCCGCACTTCGAGATCGATACGGCCATCCACCCGGCCCCCGTAACCGTGGCGGTGCGCGTTGGCGCAGGCCTCGTTCAGGGCCAGGGTCAGCGATGGTGCGACCTCGCCAAAACCCGAGCGCCGGGCGAGCGCGGCCAGCCATTCACGTGCATCCCGGAATCCCGCCGGGTCGCTGGTGATCCCACGCTTCTCGAGGAGCACGTCAGGTCTCATTCTCGCGTTCCCCAACGGCGACCGGGGTGGCTTCGGGGGTCGCCACGGGCACGCTCTGGAGAGGGACGACCAGTCGAAACTCGCTGCCGCCGCCCTCCCTGGGGACGAACCGCAGGCGTCCGCCGTGACCGCGCGCGATCGACCTCGCCTCCCACAACCCGATCCCGAACCCGCGGGGCTTTCCGGTGAGCGAATCCCCGCCCTGCTCGAACGGGGCGAAGATCCGGTCGGCGTCCTCCGCCGGGACGCCCGGACCCCGATCGAGCACCGAGAAGGCCACGCCGGGTAGCTGGGCCTCGCCGCGTCGGATCTTGGCGGGGATGACACGAACCTCGACCGGGGAACCCTCGGGAGAGAACTTCAGCGCGTTGTCCACGAGATCGGCCACGGCACGTGCGAGCTTGGATAGATCTGCCTGCAGCGGTTCGGCCTGTTTGTGGATTCTCACCTGAATGCCGTTACCCCCTGCCAGCTGCAGCGCCTCGCGCACGATCTCGCGCGGGGTGCACCTCGCGAGCTCGAGCTCGAGACTGCCCTCGTTGAGGTTCGCCAGCCGCAGGAGGTTCTCGACCATCGATTCCAGCGCTCGTGAAGACTCCAGAATCGACTCGGTCATCTCCGTCCGCGACTCCGGCTTGCCCTCGTAGTCCTTGAGAAACGCCGTCGCGCTGACGATGGCGGTGAGCGGTGACCTCATCTCGTGCGACACGCCCGAGATGAAGCGATCCTTCATCTGATCGAGTCCGCGAAGATCTTCCAGAGCCTGCCGGAGCGCCTCGGTACGCGCGCGAACCAACTCTTCGAGGTGATCACGCTGGCGCTCGAGCTCGTCGTACAGCCGGGTCTGTTCCAGCCCGACCGTGAGATGCGAGGCGACCGTCGCGAGGAAGCGAACATCCTGTTCGTCGTACATCCCGTCGGGACCCGGCGAGTAGGCGAACAGCGTGAGGACGTCGGTCCCGTCCACCGGCGCCGCCGCCACCGCGCGTAGCGCTTCGATCTCGGGAGGGGCCTGGCGCGACGACACCTCGGCGGGAAGATCGTCGATGAGACACGGTTTCCGGGTCTTCATCATTCGCATCAGATGCACGCGGCCCTCGGGAAACTGCACCAGCGGGTCCTTCCGCCCCTGCCAGGACCGCTCCACAACCAGAGCACCGTCGCCGTTCTTGCGCACCAGGCTGACCGCGGCCGCGCCGAGAACTTCCGCGACGGACTCGAGCACGGCATCGAGGATGCCGTTCCGGTTGAAGCTCGCACCGATCTGACGGATCGTGTCGGTGAGGCGGCGGTAGGCGTCCGCCTCGCGCTCGAGCCTCCTGCCGAGCTCACGCGACTGTGCGAGATCGTCGCCCAGACGGAGGCTGGCCGTGACCGATTGCTCGACGAGATCGCCGCCCGCGATCGTGATACGCCCGCTGTCCGGCTCATCCCGACCGGGGTCCGTGGGACCCCCGGTCTCCCTGGGGATCGATCGCCGACGGAGGTGCGGCGCAAACGCCTTTTCGACCTGGCGACCGAGATCCTCCGCGTTGAGCGCGCGACGCGTGGGTTCGTCCGCCAGCGACACCAGGCGATCGAGCATCGCGCGCGTCGCGGCCATGAACGTCTCGAGGACGCCCAGGTCTTCGGTCGCCACCGCCGGGAAACCGACTTCGGGGTCGATCCCCAGCCACGCCGCGACCTCCGCGGGCTCGGCGGCGTCGGGAAGATCCTGCTTGTTGTACTGATAGAACACGGGCACGTTGGAGGGGTTGAGACCGTTGGCCAGCATATTGTCGCGCAGGCTGCCGAGC
>JBFJTV010000157.1:0-6576 GCA_041625075.1 Candidatus Polarisedimenticolaceae bacterium
CTCGACTTCGGTCTGGCGAAGGCGCTCTCACCCGATTCGGGCGGGGCCGAGTCGAACCCGGCGATGTCTCCGACGCTAACCTCCGCGGGAACCGTTGCCGGGATGATTATCGGGACCGCGGCCTACATGAGTCCCGAACAGGCCAAGGGCAAACCGGTCGACCGCCGCGCCGACGTTTGGGCCTACGGCGTGCTCATCTACGAGATGTTCACGGGCAAACAACTCTTCACCGGGGACTCGATCTCGGAGACACTCGCCGCTGTTCTGTTACGCGACGCCGACCTGAGTGCCCTTCCTGCCGATGCGCCGCCAGCCGTGCGCGCGATCCTCGAGCGTTGCCTGACGAAGGACCCGAAGCAGAGACTCCAGGACATCGGAGAGGCGCGGATCGCTTTGGAGCAACCCGGCGCGTCGATGCTAGGGAGCGTGGTGGTTCCCGTGCCGGCCGTGGCGCAGCCGACGTGGAAGAAGGCTGTGCCGTGGATGTTCGCCGCTCTCTTTGCGGTCGTCGCGGGAGTGTCGTTGATCGCGTGGGCACCGTGGCGACCGGGATCCGGGCCGGTGCGGCCGATGCACATGCGTGTCGAGCTCACACCAGACACCAGACTGTTCACGGATTACGGTGCGACGGCGGTCCTGACTCCCGACGGTGACAAGCTGATTTACGTCTCCGGCGGGATCCAAGGGCGCAAGGTGTTCATCCGCGACCTCGACGGTCTCGAGGCCAAGGAAGTCACCGGTTCCGAGGAGGGCTACCACCCGTTCGTCTCCCCCGACGGGCAATGGATCGGTTTCGTGACCCGCGAGAAGCTCAAGAAGGTCTCGGCCTTCGGCGGGACGCCGATCGACATTGTCGACGTCAGCTTGAGCCGGGGCGGCACCTGGGGACCCGACGACACGATCATCTACACGCCCTCGCCCAACAGCGCTCTCATGCGGGTCTCCGCCGAGGGTGGCGAGCCCGAGCCGATCACCGAGCTGGACCCCGACGCCGGGGAGATGACCCATCGCTGGCCGCAGTACCTGCCGGGCGGGAAGGCCGTGGTGTTCACGGTTCACACCCAGGGATCGAGCTTCGACGACGCGCGGATCGAGGTGATCGACCTCGAGACCAAGGAGCGTAAGATCCTCCAGCGCGGTGGCAGCTACGCTCGCTATGTCCCGAGCGGCCATCTCGTCTTTGTTCGAGAGAACACGCTCTACGCAATGCCGTTCGATCTCGACTCGCTCGAGCCCACGGGGTCGCATGTCCCGATCCTCGAGGAAATAACCGCGAATCCGACTCACGGAAGCGCTCAGTTCGACTTCGCGATGAACGGGACCTTCGTCTACTCCGCCGGAACATCGTTGAGCCGGGTCGCGAAGCTCATCGAGCACAAGCGCGACGGAGGTGCGTCGCCGATCGTCCCGGAGACGGCGGAGTACTTCGACCCGAGATTCTCCCCCGACGGCAAGAAGCTCGCGCACTACACCGGCGCTTTTGACGAAGCCGACATCTGGATCAGCGACCTCGAGCGCGGGACACGGACGCGGTTGACCTTCAGCGACAAGGTCGACTGGTCTCCGGTATGGTCGCCGGACGGAACCGAGATCGCGTTCTCCTCGGGTCGCGCCGGCATCACCAACTTGTACAGAAAGCCGTCGGACGGCTCGGCCGAGCCGGAGCGGCTGGTCGAAAGCCCGCACGTGCAGGCCCCGCACTCGTGGTCGCCGGACGGGCGGTATCTCGCCTATTCGGAGCTCTCCAGCGACGGTGGATGGAACATCATGGTCTTCGACGACGAAACGGACGAAGTCATCCCGTTTCTCACGACGCGTTTCAACGAGATGGGCGCCGCGTTCGTGGGCGACGGGGGATGGGTGGCCTATTCCTCCGCGGAATCCGGACGGTACGAGGTCTATGTCCGTCCGTTTCCGGGGCCGGGTGGGAAGTGGCAGATCTCGACCGACGGCGGTGGGATCCCGCGGGCCTCGCGAGACAGATCGGAGATCTACTTCATTTCTGGCTCCGGGAAGCTCACGGCGGTTTCCGTCGGCGCGCAGGGTGACCGCTTGACGGCGGGGAACCCGGTCGAGCTGATGGACGCCTCGGGGTACTTCACCGACTTCTTCGGGGCGTACGACGTGGGGCCGAACGGCGACCGGTTCGTCTTCATCGAATCCGAGGGCACCGAGGAAGGCGCCCCCGATCGCTCGCACGTGAACTTCATCATCAACTGGTTTGGCGAGGTCGAACGGTTGACCGCGGCCGCATCGCGTTAAGAGGCGTCACCCACGCTCTTCCCCGCCCGCGTCGAGCCGGTATCGACAATTCGGACGAATTTGGTCCACTGACGACCTTGGACCGGCCTTCCCACCGTAGATAGGCTGTCTCCGAATGCTCGATGGCCCCACGGGGGCGCAAAATGCAAACTGCGGATGCAACGTCCGGCAACCAGCGACTTGCCCGGGCGGCTCTGTGTCTTGCGGCGCTCCTTCTGGCCGCGACCGCGGTCCACGCCCAGCCCGCCGCTCTCGAGTTCAGCTTCTCGAATCCCGGCGCGCGCAGCCTGGGGTTGGGTGGGGCTTTTGTGGCCCTCGCCGACGATGCCACTGCGGCCTACGCGAATCCCGCCGGCCTGGTGCAGCTCACGCGAATGGAGGTATCCGCGGAATTGCGTCGTTGGGACTACGCGACACCCTTCGTCGTGGCGGGAAGGATATCGGGGGAACCCACGGGCATCGGTGTGGACACGATAGCGGGTCTTCAGACAGAAGTATCTTCCGACACCTTGTCGGGGCTCTCATTTCTGTCCTTTGTGTATCCGAAGAAGCGCTGGTCGGTCGCTGTTTACCGGCACCAGCTTGCGGACTTTGCCGCGTTTAGCGAAACCGATGGGTTTTTCAGGGACGAAGGCGGCATCACGATTCGCTCCGAAGACGTTCGACGATCCCTCGATCTGGAGATCCTGAACTACGGGGTCTCCGCATCTTTCCGCGTCGTGGATCGCTTCAGTCTCGGAGTGGGACTCTCGTACTACGAAGGGGAGTTCACAAACGTCACGGGTATCTACCTCGCAACAGGTCCGTTCGCTCCGATCGACTACACGCCGGAGCGGTTATTCGCGACACAGTTCGTGCTCATCGATGATACGGACGTCGCATTCAACGCCGGATTCCTCTGGAACATCACGGATCAATGGAGTCTCGGCGGGTTCTTTCGCGGGGGCCCGACGTTTGGCCTCCGCATCGAAGCCCGGAGCGGACCGCTCATTCAGCCCCCGATGCCCGAAGGGACGATCTTGGAGCTGGAAGAGACGACGGTCAGTTTTCCGAACGTGTACGGTCTGGGCGTGGCCTTCCGGTCCCGGGGCGGCGCGTGGACGACGAGCTTCGAGTGGGACCACGTCGGGTACTCCCGGATCTTCGACAGTATCGAGTTCGAAAACCTCGAGGAAGACACGACTCGGATCGATGATGCCGACGAGCTTCGTCTCGGGCTGGAGTACGTATTCCTCGAGACGACCCCGGTCGTCGCCGCCCGCGGAGGCGTGTGGAGAGATCCCGATCACCGGCCTCGCACGATCGACCCCGACCCTATAACGCAGGCCCTGTTCTCCGAGGGAAGCGACGAGATCCACGTCGCCGTGGGGGTCGGTCTGGCCTTCAAGAAATTCCAGCTCGATCTCGCCGGTGACTTCTCGGAGCGCGTCGACACCGTCGCCCTCTCGGCGATCTACAAGTTTTGATGACGATGATGAGCTCGATCGAACCACGAGCGCGATCGCGGCACGTGCGGCTACTGTCGCTTCTGCTCGTCATGTTCGCCTTTGCGAGTCCGGTTCTCGCCGACCGCTGGTACGAGCATTATGAGCGGGCCAGCGAGGCGGAGAAGGACGGAGACTGGGAAACGGTCATCGAGGAGATCAATAGCGCGCTCGAGAAGAAGGCCGACTCCAGTGCTCGTGCGCGAACCTACGGGATGAACTTCACCTCTTACTTCCCCTACTACAAGCTGGGCATCGCGTACTACGAGCTGGGACAGCTCGACGCTGCGCTGCAGGCGCTAGAGACCGAGGAGCACTGGGGAGAGATCGAACGCTCGCAGCGCGACAACGATGAGCTGATGCGGATTCGCGCGCTCATCCATGAGGCCCGGCAAAAGGCGGCCGCTGAAGAACAAGGTCGCATCGACTCCATTGTCGACACGAGGTTGGCCGAGGCCGCGAGGTTGAACCGCGTCGGAGATCTCGAGGCCGCGATTCAAGCGGTGGGTGAGGCCCTGGCGGTCGCCCCGGATCATCCGGATGCAAAGCTCGCCTTGAAAGAGCTGCAGACCGCGCTCGCGAAAATGGAATCGGATCGCGAGGTCCAGGCGCGGGTCGACGGCCTGGTCGAGGATGCGCGTTCCATGTTGACCGCGGGACGGTTTGGTGACGCCGCAGCCCTGCTCGACCAAGCCATGGGTCTTGCCCCGAATGACGATATCGCGGCGTTGCGTGAGCAGGCCCGAGAACGCGTCCGCGCGGAGGTCGAGGCCATCGCGGACGCGCAAGAGCTGGAGCGACTCGTTGCCGCGGGATTGCGAGATGCGCAATCGCTCGAGGCGCAGGGAGATTTCGCCGAGGCCCTCACGCGGTTGCAACCCGTACTGGCAGCCGATCCAGATAACGAAGAAGCGCTGGAGATTCGGGGAAGGCTCCAGGAGTCGCAGGTCAGGGTGCAGCAGGAACGGGCCAGGTCGGACACGATCCGTCGGCTCGAAGGCGATGTCGAGCGAGAAGTCCAGGCGAGGAGGCACGAAAGCGTCCTATCGGCGTCGAACCGCCTCCTCGCACTCGACCCGGCCAACGCGGTCGCGAGGCGACACATCGCCGCCGCCTACCGCGAGATCAACCAACGAATCCTCGGCACCGGGAAACGTGGGAATCTTCCGCCGGCCATCCGGTTCGCCGATTTCAGGGAGACCGAGCTCGAAGGCGGTCTCAAGGTTCAGCAGGTGCAGAGCCCGGAATTCAGACTCACGGGTACGATCTTCGCCGACGCGCCGGTTGACCTCTCGTTCGAGCTCGCACTCGACGTTTCCGGCGACGCGACTTCGCGTGCCGGCAGCAGTTACCGCCCCATCGAGGCCACCGTCAGCAGTCAGCCGGTGGGAGACAACACCCTCAGCGAATTCAACCTGAGCCAAACCCTCTCCCCGGGCCTCTCTATGTTTCGTATCGAGGCGACCGATCCCGAGGGTCTTCGCTCCAGCAGCGAGTACGCCGTTCTTTACGTCAGGCCTTTGACACGCTCGCCATGGTTCTACGGGATGCTGGTGGTTGTTGCGGTGGGATTGGTTACCGTGGCACTCGGCTACCGTCGCCGGCAAAGGAACCGGCTGCGGAAACGCCGGTTCAACCCTTACGTCGCCGGCGCGCCCGTTCTCAGCGACGACCTGTTCTTCGGCCGCGACCGTCTGATCGACCGCATCCTGCAGACCGTCCACAACAACAGCCTACTGCTGTTCGGCGAGAGACGCATCGGGAAGACGTCGATCCAGCACCACCTCAAGAAACGACTTCTGGAGCTCGAGGACCCGGTTTACGACTTCTACCCCGCTTACATCGATCTTCAGGGAACACCGGAGAATCGGTTCTTCGCCACCATGGCCCAGGACGTTTTCGAGGATCTGGCCCCGGTTCTCGACGGTCTCGAGCCCGGTTCCGACCTGGCGAGCGACGGCTACTCCTACCGGGATTTCGTGCGCGACCTCCGCGAGGTGATCAAGACCCTGGAGAGACGAGGCAAGAAGAAGGTCAAGCTGGTTCTTCTGATCGACGAAGTGGACGAGCTCAACGACTACGACCCGCGAGTCAACCAGAAGCTCAGAAGCCTGTTCATGAAGAGCTTTGCAGAGAGCATGGTGGCCGTCGTTTCCGGGGTGGGGATCAAGAAGCACTGGGAGAGCGAGGGAAGCCCCTGGTACAACTTCTTCGAGGAGATCGAGGTTAAACCGTTCGGCAGGGACGACGCCGAGGAGCTGATCCGCCGACCGATGGCAGGGATGTTCAGAATCGAGCCGGGTGTCATTGACCGCATCGTCACGTTGACGGACTGCCGACCCTATCTCATTCAGAAGATGTGCATCGATCTCGTCGATCGTATGCACCAGGAAAAGCGGCGCACGATTACGCTCGACGACATCGAGCGGATCGGACGGCCCGAGGAAGCGTGAGCGTCATGCCGGCGACCCCGTATGTGGTCGGACAGTGGGTACGAGCCGAGCGGTTCTATGGCCGGGCGCAGTTGATCGCGGAGATTCTCGACGGGCCGCGCAACTGTCTGTGGCTGCTCGGAACCCGACGGGTCGGCAAGACCTCGGTTCTCAAACAAATCGAACACATCGCCCTGAGTGAGCCAGAGCGACGCTTCTTTCCGGTGTTCTGGGATTTTCAGGGGGCCGACAGCTCCGGCGAGCTCCACCTCGGCTTTGCCGATGCGCTGCTCGACGCCGAGGAGCATCTCGACGGGCTCGGGATCAAGTCGAGTGATATCGAGACCGATAATCTGTTCACATCGCTCGGGAGGCTCCGGCGCGCGTTGCGCGCAAAG
>JBFJTV010000158.1:0-6572 GCA_041625075.1 Candidatus Polarisedimenticolaceae bacterium
CCGTAGACGCTCGGCGACCCCAGCTCCCGCGGGAGAAGGTGGGCCGGTGCTTGCGTGATCAGTAGCGCGCCGCGCGCAGCGGCGAGCGCACCGAGACTGAGCGGTAGCCCGCCCACGGTCCGGGCGAGGGTGCGCCACGGAAAGAGCACGACGAGCAGCACCGCAAACAGCGCACCGGCGCCCGCCACGGCACGGGCGCCGGTCAGCGTCGCGCGATGCTCGGCGGAGACTTCCTGGAGGCGAACCAGCGCCAGAATCTCGCCGGTCGGCGACCGCAGCGGGTAGTGCAGCGTGGCCGGGTCGCCGTCCCGGAACACGCCCGTGTCGTCTCCGAACAGAGCCGCGACGTCGTCGTGCTCGCGGCGCGCGTCGAGAAAATCCATGCTCTGGATGAGGCGCCGGTCAACGCCGCGCGGAAGCAAACGCGTCCACGGCAGGTCGTCTAGAGGGGTGTCGAGGATGAACGATGCGAGGGCAAAGCGGTTCCCCGGAGAGACGGCCGTGGTGTAGGCGAGACGGACGCGCTGGCCTTCGACAAAGAGCCGCCACGATCCGGTCTCGTCGGCGCCGAGGGGCTCGACCGGCGTTCCCTGCCAGTCCACCCACCCGCGGTCGTCGAGAACCCCCACGCCCTCGAGCCGCTCCCGCCACCGGCCGTGCCGTGCCTCACGAAAAGCGGCCTCGGGCGAGACCTGGAGGGCACGATTGGCGACGTCGGCCGCGTCGTCGAGAAGCAGATCGGAGGCTTCCTGGAGACGGCTCGCCTGGGTCCGGAGCGCGATCTCGGGGTCGTCGCGGCGCTCCAGAAACCGCGCGAGCCCGGTCCACGACACCCACACGAGCAGAGGGGCGCCGAACAGCACGATCAACCTGGCGCCGAGCCGAGAGGTTCCGGTGGACCCCTCGGTCATTCGCGAAGTTCCTTGATTTCTCTGAGGACCCAACGCCCGGATTCGGGCTGGAAGGCGAGCTGGATCGTCGCGCGCGCGTGTCGTCCCTCGCGATCGACCAGCACGGCGCGCGCGTGCACGAGGGCGTAGGCAGTGTCGCTATCGACGCGGGTCACCTCGAACGAGGTGACCGAACCCCGCTTCAGGAAGTCCCGAAAGAGCGCCTCGGCCTGTCCCGCCCCGAAGAAGCCGTCCGCGGGTCCGAAGCGGTCGAGCTTGAGCCGGACCTTGCCCTCTTCGGGGAGCGTCGATCGCAGCCTGTCGGCGCGGCCCGCGACCAGCGCGTTCCCGAATGCTTCGGCGGCCACGCGCGCGTCGGCCTGCGCCAGCGCGGGTACGGCCACGATGGCGGCCACGGCCAGGGTCAAGAGCTGCAAGAATCCGCGCACCTCGGCAATCCTTCCGCAGGAATAGTGTGCGGCCGAGTGCTCTGGACTGTCAAACGACCCTGCATAAACAAAACCGGCCACCCGGGGGGAGAAGGGGTGGCCGGTCAATCGAACCCGATCAGGAGTAGGAGTGAGAACGTTTTCTTCATCCCTGCATAAAGCAAGCGTCGTGCCACCCGCCCGAACCGCAGAAAGTTCGGATTTCACCGCCCGACACGCCTGCGTGGCGTCGGGGCAGCGCCAAATCAGCGTGGCGTGCGTCAATCCGGCTCAGACCTCGGTGGGCGTATAGGCGTCGAGCAGCTCCCGCACGACGCTGCGCAGCAGGGTCAGACTGAAGGGCTTGGTGATGAAGCGATCCACGCCCAGCCGGGTGACCTGCACGGGGTCCGTCTCGGTGCTGTTCGACAACCCGACGATCGGGAAGCGGTCCTTCGGGAAAAGCTTGTGGATTCGCTCGATCAGCGTCATCCCGTGGCTCGTGTCGGTCAGGTGGAGATCGAGAACGAGAAGATCGGGGCGCCGGAAACGGAGCTTCTCGAGGGTCATGGTCGCCGAGTCGGCGCGGTCAATGCGGTAATCGTCCACCGTCAGGAGGTCCTCGGCGAGCTCGAGAAGGCGATTGTCGCTGTCGGCGACGAGGATCAGACGTTTCTCACCTTCAAGCACCGCCTCGTCGATGAACACACGATTGCCGCCGCGCTCCTTCGCGGCCCCGAGCGCATCTTCCGTCGCCCGGAGCAGATCGTCGACGGTCGAGATCGCGTTGTTGTCGGGAAACGACGAGACTCCCGCCGAGACCAGGATGCGCTCGTCCTCGGAGGCGAACGGCGGGAGCTGGTGCGAGAGCTCCGTCCGGATGTTGCTGGCGAAGACCGCGGCCCCGCGGTAGCGATTGTTCGGGAGCACGACGGCGAACGACTCCTCGCCGATGCGTCCGAGGACGTCTCCCTTGCGAACCTTGGACCGCAGGACCTCGGCGACGAGATCGATCACCGCATCTCCCGTGGTCTGTCCCCAGGTGTCGTTGATCTTCTTGAGATGGTCGATGTCGAAGAAGACCAACGACAGCGGAGCGCGGTAGCGGCGTGCGCGCGCGAACTCCTCCTCGAGACGCCGGACGAAGTAGCGACGGTTGAACAGATGAGTGACCGGATCGCAGATGTTCACACGTTGAAGCTCGCGCCGGAGGCGGCCCAACTCGGCGGCGAGCCGGACCCGTGCGCGGAACTCGTCCGGGTCGGGAGGGGAGAGCAGCGAGGTCGTGGCGACGAACGAGTGCCGGCCCCCGAAGGTTTCCCGCAGCGCCGGGTCGCGGAACAGGTGCAGCTGCGGCGCGCCGTCAAAGATCCGCCCGGCGACGAGCCGGTCGAGCAGCGCCCGGGCGGCGGGGTCGTCGGTTTCCAGATCGCTGACGACAAGATCCACCGTGACCTCGTCGGTGCCCTCGAGGTGGTACTTCTCCTCCCCGCAGAGCAGGACGGGTCGCTCGCCGACCTCGGCGATCCAGCGACCGAGCCGCTCGCCGGACTCGCGGTCGTGGCAGAAGACGAAGACGCTGCCGTGTGTGGGATCCGGGTCCATCGTCGTTCTTCGAGCGCTCCAGGCGTTCCGATCGGAAAGGGAGAATATCGGGCTGGGCGCCGGGCACGTCAAATCGGTCGGAACTGGCCCCGCGTGCTAAGGTTCCCGCGTCTCATGAGGCTGGATATCCGATGATCAAACGCAGGGTCAGGGCGATCGGTCTGATGTCGGGTGGGCTCGACAGCACGCTCGCCGCCGGCATGCTCAAGGCGCAGGGTGTCGAGGTCGAGGGTATCCACTTCTGGACGGGATTCTGCAAGGTCGATCATCGTCGCGCGCTCGGACGGCCCGAGGACCGAAAGAACCCCGACCGTCTGCGAAGCATGGCTCTGGCGGCCGGCGAGTCGATCGAGGTACCGGTCGAGGTCGTCGACGTCGCCGACGAGTTCCTCCGCGACGTCGTGCTTCGTCCAAAGCACGGCTACGGCACCGCGATGAATCCCTGTATCGACTGCCGGATCTTCATGCTCAAGAAGGCCGGCGAGATCGCCGCGGAGCGCGGCGCCGACGTCGTCTTCACCGGCGAGGTGATCGGCCAGCGGCCGATGAGCCAGCACAAGGCGGCGCTCAGGACGATCGAGGACGAGTCGGGTCTCGCGGGCCGTCTGCTGCGGCCGCTGTCGGCGCGATACCTTGAACCCACCGGCGCCGAGCGGGACGGGCGCATCGATCGCGGGCGGCTGGGCGCCATCACCGGGCGGTCGCGAAAGCCCCAGCTCGAGATGGTGGGGCGGATGGGCGTGACCGGCTATCCCGCACCGTCCGGCGGGTGCTGTTTTCTCGCCGACAAGAACTTCTCGCGGCGCCTGCGCGATCTGATCTCGCACCGCGATCGCCGCGATATCGATCAGGAGGACATCCTGTTTCTCAAGGTCGGGCGGCATTTCAGGGTAGCGCACGATCTCAAGCTCGTCCTCGGGAGAGACGAGGCCGAGAGTCGTTTTCTCGAGCTGCGCTCGCCGGGGCGGTGGACCTGCCAGGTGGCCGACGGCCACGGCGCTTTCGGACGCGTCGAGGGGGAACCCGACGCCGAGGGCCGCGGGACGGTGGCCTCTCTGGCGGCGCGTTACAGCCGGCACCGCGACGAGAATCTCGTGGACGTCCGGTTGCGCCGGGACGACGACGAGCGCCTCGTTTCCGTGCGTCCGGCTAATGACGCCTGGGCCCGTGAGCGTCTCTTGTAGATGTGCTATAAGAACCGGCGTCCTATGGCCCGGGCGGGGGCGTTAACTCAGCGGTAGAGTGCCATCTTCACACGGTGGAAGTCACTGGTTCAAATCCAGTACGCCCCACCAGAGGCCAGACGGAACGGGAAGACATCAAGGGCGGCTAGCTCAGATGGGAGAGCGCGGCGTTCGCAACGCCGAGGTCGAGGGTTCGATCCCCTTGCCGTCCACCATCCCTGTTATACTTGCTTACCTTTTAGGGCTCACCTCGTCTTCAACCTCCGAGGCCGCGAGGTAGAACGGAACCACTTTCCATGCCGAACATCGCCGTCATCGGTGCGCAATGGGGTGACGAGGGCAAGGGCAAGGTCGTCGACCTGCTCTCCGATCGCTTCGACGTCGTCGCGCGCTTTCAGGGGGGACCCAACGCCGGCCACACGGTCACGATCGACAACAAGCCGTACGCGCTTCACCACATTCCCTCCGGTGTGTTCCGGCCGGAGGTCCGCATCGTCATCGGCAACGGCACGGTTCTCGATCTCTCGCGACTTCTCGAAGAGCTCGACGGGCTGAAGAACGCCGGCGTGCCGCTCGAGGGACGCCTGTTCATCAGCGATCGCGCGCAGGTCATCCTGCCGATCATGAAGAAGCTCGATGCCCTGGCGGAGAGCACCGCCGCGGAGGCGGAAAAGATCGGTACGACCTTGCGAGGCATCGGTCCTTCCTACGCCGCCAAGGCCGCGCGTCTCGGTGTTCGGATGGCCGACCTCGAGGACGCCGACCATCTCGAGGCGCTCGTCCGGCGACTCGTCGAGGGGCCGCAGGGACACGAGCTGGCTCACGCCGGCGAAGACCCCGGCGACCCCGCGCGGCTCGCCGCCGAGGCGCACGTGCACTGGAGGGCGCTGCGGTCCTTCGTGGTCGATACGTCGCTTCAGATCAATGCATGGCTCGATGAAGGCCAAAGCGTGCTGTTCGAGGGCGCCCAGGGCACGTTGCTCGACATCGACCACGGGTCGTACCCGTTCGTGACGTCCTCGAACACGGTCGCGGGCAGCCTGTGCACCGGGCTCGGGATCTCGCCGAGGCGGGTCGACGGGATCCTCGGTGTGTTCAAGGCCTACTGCACGCGCGTCGGCGGCGGCCCGATGCCCACCGAGCTCGACGACGGCCCCGACGGCTTCGGTCAGAAGCTCCGCGACCGCGGTCACGAGTACGGCACGACGACCGGACGACCGCGCAGGTGTGGATGGTTCGATGGTGTGGCAGCGGCGTACGCCAACCGCATCAACCGCTTCGACGGCGCGTGCATCACGCTGCTCGACGTGCTCGATGACTTCGAAGAGATCAAGTTGTGTACCGCCTACCGCGTCGACGGTCGCGAGCTCGACGGCCCCCCGGCGTCGAACGCGCTCGCCGATCGCGCCGAGCCGGTGTGGGAGACCCTGCCCGGGTGGCGAAAAGACACGACCGGCATTCGCGAGTGGAGCGAGCTTCCCGAAGAAGCCGTCAACTACCTTCGACGCCTCGAAGAGTTGATCGGTGCGGAGGTCTGCATCGTCGGTGTGGGCCCGGATCGCTCGCAGAGCATCGTTCGTCCCGACTCGTGGTTGTCGCGCACGCTCGGGCTCTAGGCCGGAACCGGGACTCGTTATTTCAGTTGGATCGTTGTGCGGGCGGAGTGACCCGACGCCAACTGCGTGGCGGTCAGCGTCCAGAGTCCCTTGTGGTCGTTGCGGGAGGGCGTCCACAAGAACCGGGCTTCGCCCTCGACCGTGCCGACCGCGCGGTTGCCATCGTAACGACTGCCGTCGGGAGCAACCAGTTCGAACTCCACGGGGAGTGCGGTGTCGAGGAGCCGCCAGCCGGACTGAGCACTGCCGGCCAGCAGGCGCGCCCGGAATTCCACCGCTTCGCCCCGTAGGACCTTGCTGGGCGCCTGAAGCGAGAGGTGGCCGACCGGCTCGTCGACGAACGCCAGTAACGCCCCTCCGAAGCGAGGCAACTGGAGAATGATCGTGGATCCCCGGCGCGAGGGCCTGACCGTGACCGAACGAGCGTTGGCCACGTCGTAGACCGCACCGGCAGGGGGGGCGTCGCGAATCTCCACGACAGGGTCGCTCTGAGCCAGCGCGGACTCGTCCCACGCCCAGAGCTCGCGCAGCGCCGCCACCGGATCCCGGTCGCCGGGCCGGGCAGCACGCTCGTAGCCAAAGCGGTACGCCCGAGCATCCAGCGAGTCGACGGCCCACCAATAGGGCGTCCCGCGGACGTGGAACTTGGAAACGACGACGCGTGCGTCCGGCGCGCTAAAGTCCGGATCCACGTGCCCGGCCATCAGCCGCCTCACGTCGGCGATCCGGTCGGCCTGCCCGTACGTCGTCGGGTACCCCGCGCCGCGCTCGAAAACCGCCGCGCGATCGGTGACCACGCCGGACCCCAACTCCGCCTCGAGCGCGAGCGGCACCGAAGCATCGAGCAAC
>JBFJTV010000159.1:0-6533 GCA_041625075.1 Candidatus Polarisedimenticolaceae bacterium
ACGAGAACGACGACGGCGAGTTCGAGCGCGTCTACATCCAGGACGACAATCTCGGCCAGATCCTGGTTGTCGACGACGCCAACGGCAAGAAGCTCCTCGAGCTTGCGGGCTCCCAGGTCGAGGCGACCGGCCTTCTCGAAGACGGCGCGACCGCCCTCGACGAGTTCGGAATGCAGATTCATATCAAGACCTACCGACCGATCGACTAGCCCGAACCGAACGCGCGGGCCTAGAGATCGGGGTCGCGACCGGAAGTCGCCAGACATACGCTTCCCCGAAATTCCAACGTCACCGATAGCTGGCGCCTAGGGGCGCCGGCGCGGGCCCACGAGCCACGTGGCCGTCGCGCGCACGACGACATCGCCTGCCTCGTCCTTGAGCTCCCCGACGATCTCGTGCTCGGCCTCCTCGGAGCTCGCCGGAATCTCGCACGTGCACTCGGCGGTGATCGTCCCACGCGACTTTTTGAGGTAATCGACGCGGATGCCCTTCAGGATTCCGCGGGCGTCGTCCGGCAGACCGACGTTGAGGGCGAGACCCGTCGTGAGCTCCGCGAGATTGGCCAGCGCCATCGCGTGGATCGAGCTGAGGTGGTTTCGCACCCTCCGGCGATCGCGCATGACCACGCGCGCGTACCCGGGCCTGAGGTCCACCACCCTGGCGCCGATCGTCGCGCTGTACGGCACGACCCACCCGAGAAGGCGGCTAAAGACCCAGCCCCCGCCGGGGAGCCGGCTCTGCCGGTCCCACATCCCTCGTAGTCTTACGCCTGCCGAGACCGCCGTGGCCATGATCGCTCTCCTGTCCTGATCCCCCAAACTACCATGTAGAATGCGCGGGGACACGGGGGGTTGGGCGGATCCGATCGCGGCCCATCCCGGGACAGTCTCGGAGGTTCGAACTCATGCGATACCGCCTTGCACGGTGCACGTGCGTGCCGCTTGCACTATTCCTCGTCGTGACCGCGATGGTCTTCCCTGCCCGCGCCGAGCGGCCACGGATCTACGCCTTGACCGGCGCGACGGTGGTCCCCGAGCCCGGCCGGGCCCTCGAGGGCGCGACGATCGTGATCCGCGACGGGTTGATCGAAGCGGTCGGAACGGGCGTGACGGTCCCGGCCGATGCCGTCGAGATCGACGCGTCGGGTCTGTGGATCTACCCCGGTCTGATCGACCCGCAGACGACGCTGGGAATCAGGGGCGAGAGCTCCGACCGCGGGCCGACGTCACCGTTCGGCGAATCGGAAGAACGGGCGCCCCCCGGCGCCAACCACCCGGTCTCGAGGATTCACCCCGAGCGTCGCGTCCTGGACCGGCTGGTCCCCTTCGAAGACGATCGCAAGCGTCAGGTCGAGCGCTACCGCAACCTCGGTTTCACCGTCGCGCTCGCGGTTCCCGAAGACGGGATCTTTCGCGGGCGCAGCGTGGCGATCCTGCTTCAGGATGACGTCCCGGTCGCGGACATGGTTCTTCGCGACGACGTCGCGCAGCACGTGGCGTTCGATCGCTCGCGCGGGAGCTACCCCGGAAGCCTGATGGGGGTGATGGCGGCGATCCGCCAGGCCCTGCTCGACGGCCAGCGCTACACGGCGTGGGCGGAACGCTACGCTGCCAACCCGGTCGGGATGCGTCGGCCCGACACCCTCGCCGCGTACGCCGCGCTCGCGCCCGTCCTCTCGGGATCGCAACCGGTCGTCTTCGCGCTCGAGGACCCGCTCGACCTCGAACTGGTCGACGCGCTCGCCGACGAGTTCGATCTCGAGGCGGTGGTCTCGGCGACCGGAGAAGAGTGGGCGATGGCGGACCGGGTGGCGTCGGGGGGGCATGCGCTGATCCTCTCGCTGGCGAGACCGGACGAGCCCGAGGTCGATGACGACGATGAGGCCCTCGACGTCTCTCTCCGCGAGATGCGTAACTATCTCGAGGCGCCGGCGGCGCCAGCGCGGTTCTACGAAGCCGGGGTCGAGTTCGCGTTCACGACATCCGGACTCTCTTCGCTCGCCAGCTTCGGGAAGAACCTCCGCAGGATCATCGAGGGTGGGCTTCCCGAGGACGTCGCGCTCGCCGCGCTGACGACCGTTCCCGCGAAGATCCTCGCGATCGACTCGGTCACGGGGACGCTCGAGCCGGGCAAGATCGCCAACGTCGTGGTCGCCGACGGCCCCCTGTTCGCCGAGGACACCAAGGTCCAGAGGATCTACGTCGACGGCCACGAGTACCGCGTCGAGCAGAAGAAGAAGCCGACCGGCGACCCGAACGCGGTGGTGGATCCCCGGGGCGAGTGGTCGGTGGTGTTCGACTTCGGCAGGGGGTCCGCCGAACGCACGTGGAAGATCGAAGGAGAACGCGGCGCCTACACGGGCTCGGCGGAAACCCGGACGGGCACGGTGGACTTCGAAGAGGTCACGCTCGAAGGCAACGTCATGACCGTGACCTTTCCATCACGGGGCGGGTTCTCGACCGAGGTGACCGTGATCATCGAGGGCGATACCTTCGAGGGAACCGCCGAGATGGGCCCGCGATCGATCACGCTCGAGGGAACCCGGGTCAGCGGCCCCGCGGGAGGTGGTCGATGAAGCGCTACGCGTTCGCAGCCACGGTCGCGGTGATCCTGATCGTCGCGGGGACCGCTCGCGCCTACCACATCGACGACGGTGACAAGCTCTCCCCCGAGGTGCTCCTCATCCGGAACGCCACCGTGTGGACCCAGGGACCCGACGGCATCCTCGAGAACGCCGACATCCTCGTCCGCGACGGCAAGATCCGGAAGATCGGGAGCAACCTCTCCGCGCCCAGCGGCGCGGTCGTGATCGACGCCGCGGGCAAACACGTCACACCCGGGCTGATCGACTGCCACTCTCACATGGCGATCCGAGGCGGGGTCAACGAGGGCACCAACAACATCACCGCCGAGGTCCGCATCGCCGATGTCGTGGACCCGCTCGACATCGGGCTGTACCGCGCTCTGGCGGGCGGGCTGACCGCCGCCCATCTCCTTCACGGCTCCGCGAACTCCGTCGGCGGTCAGGACGCCGTCATCAAACTTCGTTGGAACGCGAACGCGGACCACCTGGTCGTCGAGGACGCCGCTCCCGGAATCAAGTTCGCGCTCGGCGAGAACCCCAAGCGGTCGAACTTCCGGCGCCCTGGGCCGGAGCGATACCCCGCGACGCGGATGGGAGTGAACCAATCGATCCGCGAGCGCTTCCTTGCCGCGCAGGACTACATGCGGGAGTGGGACGAATACGACGCGCTTTCGGCTGACGCGCAGGCGCGCCGGGAGCCCCCGCGCGTCGATCTGCAGCTCGAGGCGATGGCCGAGATCCTTCGCGGGGACCGGATCATCCACTCGCACTCCTATCGCCAGGACGAGATCCTCGCGTTGATCCGGGTGGCCGAGGAGATGGGCATTCAAATCGGGACCTTCCAGCACGTGCTCGAGGGCTACAAGGTCGCCGACGAGATCGCCGCACACGGCGCCGGCGCCTCCACGTTCAGCGACTGGTGGGCGTACAAGCTCGAGGCCTACGACGCCATCCCGTACAACGGCGCGCTGATGCACGACCGCGATGTCCTGGTGAGCTTCAACTCCGACTCGTCGGAGCTGGCGCGTCGCATGAACCTCGAGGCCGCCAAGGCGGTGAAGTACGGTGGAGTCCCCGACGCAGAGGCCCTGGGCTTCGTGACGATCAACGCTGCGAAACAGCTCGGCATCGACCACCGCACCGGCTCGCTCGAAAAGGGCAAGGATGCCGACCTCGTGATCTGGTCCGGCGATCCGCTCAGTGTCTACTCGATCGTCGAGCAGACCTGGGTGGACGGTGTCCGCGAGTTCGATCGCCTGACGGATCAAACCCGGCGTGACGCCGTCGCGCAGGCGCGGGCCGAGGCGATCGAGCGGATCAAGACGGGCGACAAGAAGAAGGAAGAAGGAGAAACCGAACAGGAAGAGGAACAAGAGGAAGAAACAGGGGGCGAGGCCGAAGACCAGGCCTTGGTGGACGACGTGGACGGCCCTTCCACTCGCCCCGCTCGCTCAGGGCAGGGTTGGTCCCATGCCTACCACGATCGGCTGGCGGCGCACGGCAAGACCGTGTCCATCGTGCACGCCACGATCCACACCATGACGGGCGAGACGATTCAGGACGGCACCGTTTCGTTCCGCGGAGGACGGATCGTCGCCGTCGGTGCGGCACTCCCCGCCCTCGACGGTGCGCAGGTGATCGATGCCGGAGGGAACCACGTCTACCCGGGCATGATCGATGCCTCGAGCTCGCTGGGGTTGACGGAGATCGGCTCGGTGGCTGGCAGCGTGGACATCAACGAGACCGGCGACATCAACCCGCAGATCAACACCGCGATCGCGGTCAACCCCGACTCGGAGCTGATCCCGGTTGCGCGCGCGGCCGGCTTGACCCACGTCCTCACCGTCCCCGGCGGCGGTCTGGTCAGTGGAACGTCGGCGTTGATCCGGCTCGACGGCTGGACCTGGGAGGATCTCGCGGCGGTCTCTCCGGCCGCGATGCACATCCGCTGGCCGTCGTTCCGCATCCGTCGGGGCCCCTCGTTCTTCGGTCCGCCCGTCTCGGAAGAAGACCAGAAGAAACGCCGAAAGGAACGGCTCCAGAAGATCGACGATCTGTTCGACGACACGCGAGCCTACGCTTTGGCAAGACGCGCCGACGGCAACGGCGGGAAACGTGCCGATGTCGATCCGGCTCTCGAGGCGATGCTGCCCGTGATCGACGGTGCGGTCCCGGTGATCCTCCATGCCGCCGAGATCCGGCAGATCCGGAGCGCCGTGGAGTGGGCCGAGAAGGAAGAGCTCACCGCGATCATCGCCGGAAATCGGGACGTCTGGCGTGTGTCCGATCTTCTGGTCGAGAAGGACGTTCCGGTGATCGTGACGTCGGTTCTCAGTCGGCCTGCGCGCGAGGACGAGCCGTACGACACCCCGTTCGTGCTCGCCGCCAGGCTCCACGACGCCGGGGTGCGATTCTGCATCTCGACGGGAGGAGGTGGCTTCGGCACCTCGAACGTCCGCAACCTCCCCTATCACGCGGCGATGGCCGCGGCGTTCGGTCTCGACCGCGAAGAGGCGCTTCGAGCGATCACGCGATACCCCGCCGAGATCCTCGGTGTCGGAGACGATCTCGGCACCGTCGAGGTCGGCAAGTCGGCGAGCCTCGTGATCGCGGACGGCGACCTGCTCGAGATTCGGACGAAAGTGCTGCGCGTCTTCATCGACGGGCGGAGCGTGGACGTCGAGGACAACAGGCATTACCGCCTGTACGACAAGTACCGCCACCGCCCCAAGGTCGCGGCAGCCCAGTAGCCCGGGCTCCGCCATGGCGGGCAGCCGTGTGCCCTCCGAGAAGGCCTTGATAGCGAACTGCCATCGCTCCTGTGGGACCCGGGACTGAGTGAAGAGCGCCGGGTCTCAGCGACGCGGCCGATCGGTTCACTAGCGCGGTCTTCGCAGGAGGGCACACGGCTGAACCGCGATGGCGGAAGAGGTGCCGAGCGTCATACGGAATCGCGGCTGCGGACACTCATGTACGCGATGGACACCGGATGGTTCCAAGCGACCTGGTGAGGGAAGTCGAGCGGCTCCACGAGTCCGCCTTCGGATGGGCGCGGGCGTGCTGCGGGGGTCGTCGCGACGAGGCCGAGGACGTGCTACAGACAACCTATCTCAAGATCCTGGACGGGCGGGCGACCTTCGAGGGGCGCTCGACGGTCCGGACCTGGCTGTTCGGCGTCATTCGCAAGACCGCGGCCGAACACCGCCGCCGCCGGTTTGCGCGAACCCTGCGTCTGACTCGCGAGCCGGCCGCCGAGCCCGTGACAGCAGATCTCGAGGATGACCAGGTGTCGCTCGAGCGTGCCCGGGCGCTCCGGGGCGCCGTCGCGAAGCTGTCGAGACGCCAGCGCGAGGTGCTGCACCTCGTGTTCTACGAAGACGTGACGGTCGAGGAGGCAGCGGGTGTGATGAACGTCTCGGTGGGCTCGGCGCGCGTACACTACCACCGCGGGAAGCAACGCCTTCGCGAGCTTCTCGAGGAGCCGTCATGAGCGACCGGGAAGACGACCGCGGGCTTCGCGAGCATTACGCGGCGACCCGACGGCTCGATAAGCGCGCGGCCCCGAGCTTTGATGAAGCCTGGCGCGCGGCGCGCGCCGGGGGCGGCAGGCAATCGTTCCCGGTCTTTCGTGCCCTCGCGCTCGCCGTGGTCGGCGTGGCCCTCGTCGCCGCGATCGTTTTGCTTGCGGGACCCTTCCGGGACGACTCGTTCGAACCGCCGACGCTGAGCACGTGGCAGGCGCCCACCGACACTTTTCTGGAGATCCCGGGAACCGATTGGCTTCGCTCGGTGCCCACACTCCAGACCGATCTGCCCGGGATCACCCGGGAGGAACCGACTCCAAACCCCGGCTTGTCGCCGTCAAGGAGACTCCGCTCATGAAGCACGCGATTCCGGTTTTGGTCCTGATGGTTTCCTGCTCCGCCGTGCTGGCACAGTCGACGGCGCC